>JBBKXP010000396.1:0-3818 GCA_037969545.1 Paracoccaceae bacterium
CTCGGACTGCGGATCCTGGCGAGTGCGCTCGGCACCATAAATTACCTTTTCTCCGCAGGCCTTCCGCAATCGTTATCCTCGTCGTGGGGCTTTTTGCTTCGGCAGGCGCCTCAGGCACGACCTATCAGTGCAGTCGCAAACGACTTCGAACCTTTTGCTCGGTTTCGTGCAATGGTGTTTCTCAGACGATTATCCAGAACTCGTAGGTGGGTCTCGTCGTTTCAGAGGAAAATTTGATGAAGGGCGGATCAAAGCTGGCGCTTGATTGCAGGACTTGCATGGCAAGCGGAAGGCTCTCCTACACGGAAGGCGAAGAACTTGGGCAGGTCTTCTTCAAGGCCGGACGCCTTGACAGCCCCTTTGTCATTCACAGGATTGGCGACAATCTTCTTTCGACGCAAATCCTGTGCAAGACGTGCAAGAGAGTGGTCTGGCCCTGAACCTCGGATGTGATGTGGCGCGTGAACCCCATCGCGCGGGAGCATTCTGAAGCCACCGGAACAGTTCCAAACGATAGAGCGTCGCGCTTCCAGTGCATTTATCTGCACGGAGTGAGCCGGTTTCGATTCTGGTCCCCACGCGCTTCACGCCCAAATGGCGCGTCTGGCCGGAGTTCATCAAGCATCACCTGGACTTCGGGGACGGGCGTCCTCGAGCCTTTACGTCGAGTTCCGCTGTGCCTTCGAATGCGGCGGCGGACGTGTCAGTGTTCGATCGAAGGGGAACCGCTAGAACCTCGGACTGGACAGCTGATCGGGATCCCGGAGCGACTGTCCGCTATAGCGACCCTGGTGCCGCGCACATTGTGCACACGCCCCATGCTCTCTATTCACAGGAAGCGATTCGTCTCGCCGTCCGCGCGACGGCGGACCACCACTCACGGGGATCGCGCACTAAAACCAGCCGGTCTCGACGAGACCGGCTGGCGCCTGCTTTTCGAGGCACCGGCCGCAAGACTGCCGTCAGGTCCGAGCGGGTCGCTGCGGGGTCTTTCGGCTTGGACGACCGCATCGGTCCGTGCAGCCCCTTGCGCTCTGCCTGCGGAAAGTCAGGCAGTCCCTGTCTGGCTCCCGAACGGAGCCCGGGCGGCACGGGCTTTATACCGAGCGTCCGGTGAGCCAGGGCATCGATGCGGTGACGGCCGCCAAGGCGGGTGACTCGTCAAACTCTGCGCTTGGCGAGAAACCTCCAGGCGTATGCCGAGACCCGCCAGGTCGAGATGCGGGCGGCAATACGGGCGGGCGACAGAAAGCAGATCAGCCTTTGTAGTGTTTCCTTGGCAGGAGCTGGCGCTCCGGCTCCGGCGGCGGGTCGAACGGCAGCTCCACATCGTGAACCGAATTGCCCATTGCAGAGCGGATGCGATGATAGACGAGAAACGCGGCAGCCACCAAAAACGGGATGAGCATAGGCGCGTAGTGGGAGAAAATCTCCATGATCAACATGACCTCGAACTGGTAAAACACCGACAGAGATTGCCTGATCAACGCGTCCCAAATGAGGCCGAAACCGATCATTCACATGAATCGAGTTTTGCTTGGTATAAGTCGGCGCTTACGGTCAGACGCGCCGTCGGCACTTCTTGCAGTCGATCCGCGTCGAGAGAATCGTGGAGCCCCGCCTGTAAATAATGAAAGGAGTATCCAGACGGCCCACCGTGACGAAGTGACGTCCGTTCTCATCACGCTCTGTGAAGATCACCTCGCCGGTCGCAAGGCAGTTCTGACAAGCGAGGTGGATGCGCGTTCCGATGGAGTTTTTCAACTTACCGTCCCCATTTACGTAACAGATTTCCAGCGGTCCACTAGACCCGAATTCTATCATCTGACACAAAAATTGTCCCGCTAGACCAAACGGAGGCCCGAGGCCGCCGATTTCACGACCGTGGCACGAACAGATCTCTCGCTAATGTGTGCCAAGGAGCGAGCCTGCCTGGAATTGCGACGAATGCGAAGAAGGCATCCCGGATCTATCCGAGATGTTGCTATCGCAGGCGCGCGGGCTTTTCTGATGCCCACGCCTTATAGGACAAATAGCCGTCCGGATCAGGCAGCACGTCAATCTGATCGCGCGCATCCGATTTCTTGCGACCGACGAGACAGCTATGAAGGAATTGGGCCGCGCCAGCGACCATCAAGGGTCCCAAAACGGGCAAATACTGGAAGAAAACTTCCATTGATACACTCACACTCGTTACACGATGGCAGAGCCATCAAAACTGACCGGGCCAATACACAGCCCGTCTTACCTGGTCACAAGACCCTTATTCGCGTGCCGAGAGGGTGGAAACCAGATCGTAACGGGAACGGCTAACTCTGGACAACACAACTGATCCGGTCCCTCGACACATGCGCAACATAGATCACGTGGTCGTGAAAGAAATTAAACTGCGACACTTGTTCCTGGAAACACACTGTTTTGGTGTGAGCATCCCGGAGGTTTCGAGCACATGCACACGGTGGTCGGCTACAACAGCGCGTGCGAGCTGACATGGTTACGAGTGACGCGCGGCACATGCTTGAACTCGTGACGGCGGGCCGCGGCAAGCCAATCGGGGGCTGGCACTTTTTATGGCACCGGCGTTGAATTTTCCGAGTGCCGCGCGGAACGTCTGGGAAGTCTCGCAAGATGCCGCAATGTGAACCGGATTTGGGCTTACTTATGTCGGCAGCGTTCTCATATCTATGCTCATGAGTGCCGCAGGCATTGTCCCGATGTTTTGCTGCGTGTGCTTGGGGTCGTGCTCTTCCCGTGAGTGCGACCCCGTCACGCAGAGCGGGAGCGTGACCTCGCCGCGCCGGAGCATCGCTTCAACGATCAGGGCGCTTGTCCGACCGCGCATGCCCTTCGGGCTTCTTTTGATTATTAGCTCTTTTCTCATCCCCTTGATATCGGGGCATCTTTATCTCAGTTTGTGAAGCACTTTCAGGCGGTTGTTCAACTCTTCGCCTATTGTTCTTGGTTCAAACGGAATACAACGGGCCCGCAGCTTCGCGCAGGAAGCCGATCATGGATGACATGCCGGCGGCGACTGCGATCACCGGCCCCCCCTCGGTCAACGCCTGATCCAACGCGGGGATCAAGACCTGCGCGCCCGCCTCATGGGCAATTAGCGCGCCGGCGAGCATGTCCCAGCCAAACAGATGCTGCTCGTAGTAGAGATCGGCGATACCGTCCGCGACGCGCACCAAGTCTATGGCGGCCGCACCCATGCGTCGATAGTCGATACCTACATCGTAAAGCCTGCGGCCGAGCCTTTGATACTCGCCGAAATCCGTCCGTCTTGAATGACCCAGAATTGCAAGTCCCTTCAGCGGATCGGTGAGCGGCGAGGCCCGAATTGGCTGGCCGTCCTTGAAAGAGCCATTGCCCCGGACGGCGCTGTAAACTTTGTCGAAGGCCGCGTCGTAGACCACACCGATCTGGACATTGTTGTCGGCAACTACGGCAATTGAGACACCCCAATGGCGGTAACCCCGGATGAAATTGGTTGTCCCGTCAATTGGATCGACAACCCAAAGGGCTTGGCCCGACCGTTCGCCACCGCCTTCTTCGCCCATGAAACCGTCGCTCGGAAAATTTGCTATGACCGCCGCGCGAATGGACGCCTCAGCGCGCTTGTCAGCGACCGTTACGAAATCCTGCTGACCCTTGTCCTCAATCTGTAGTGCCGTCGAGCTCGAGCTTTCGCGAAACGTTAATGCCGCGCGTCCAACATTGCGCGCGGCCTCTGTCGCTACGGCGACCCGGGCGTTCAGATCAAGTTTTTCCTCAGGCATCATGCTGTACTTCTCTTGATCAGGGTGACGGGTGTGAAT
>JBBKXP010000397.1:0-3887 GCA_037969545.1 Paracoccaceae bacterium
GCCATCGACTGCGGCAGCGTTACCCGAAATGCCGCCCCGCCCTGACCCGGCAGATAGGCGATTGCACCGCCAATGCGCCCCATGATTTCGCGGCAGATCGCCAGCCCTAGGCCCGCCCCGCCGGCCTTGCCATGATCGCCAAGCCGCGAGAATTTCTCAAAGATCACTTGCTGATTGTCGGCATCGATGCCGCTGCCATTGTCAACAAAATCCACAACATGCGCGCCTTCAACTTGATGCAGCCGAATCCGCAGTTCGGGCCGGGGCGCATTGCAATATTTGGCTGCATTGGCGATCAGGTTGATGAAGACCTGGGTCAGGCGATCCAGATCCGTGGCCAGCGCCAGCCCCTCGCCGCTGCGCCGCCGCTGAATCGCGATGGACCCGGCACCGATGCCTGCCGCCGCAACTGCGCGGTCCAGCACGTCGCGCAACAACCCATCTTGCCGGTTCAGCGTCACCTGCCCGTTTTCAAGCACGCTGAGGTCCAGCAAATCGTCCAACAGCCGGGTAAGCCGTAGCGCCTCGTCATGGATGATGCCGGCATATTTGTGCTGATCCGCCGGGCTGACAGCTTGTTCGCCCAAAATCTCGGAAAACGAGCGGATCGACGTCATCGGTGTGCGCAATTCATGGCTGATCTGGCTAAGAAACGCGTCCTTTTGCACCGACAACGCGGTCAGCTTTTCGTTGGCCTCGCGCAATTGGCGGGCGGTGCGGTCCTGTTCCGCCGACTTCGCCTCGAGCCGCATGGAGTATTCCATGATCTGCGCCGCCTCGTCGGCTACGGCGATCAGATCCTGCACCGATACGCTGGCCCCGGCGACCAATTGGCCGATCATCGCATGCGCCGTGGCGGCCCCAACCGACCCGGCCAGTTCACGTTCGAGCAGGGCAACGAAATCAGGCGTCACTTCGGGCAGATAACCGGCTTTGCCCTGCGCCGCAGCAGCGCGCTGAAAGATTGCCTGCGCCTCGGTCGCGCCCAGGATGCGCTGCGACATAATCAGGAGGTCTTCGGCCCCCGCCGCGCCCTGGGTCCAGGTCCGCGCCCCTGTCGAATGATCGAAGACGTTGACGAACTGGGCCCCCTGCAGCCGTTCCAGCGGTGTCGGAAAGGTCAGGACCGACCCCAGCACAAAGGTGGCGGTGTTCAGCAGTATCGACCACAGCACGGCATGGACGACCGGATCGATCGCATCGATACCGAAAAGCGCTTGCGGTCGCAGCCAGTCGATGCCGAACGGGCCATTTTCCAGCACCGCCGCCGGTATCACTGCCCCGGCACCGAAACTGGGCAGAAACAGCGACCATGCCCAGATCGAAAAGCCGGTCAGCAGCCCCGCCGCCGCCCCCCAACGCGTCGCGCCGCGCCAAAATATGCCGCCCAGCATCGCCGGCAGAATCTGCACGACACCGGTAAACGAGATCAGTCCGATAGCGGCAAGTGCCGTGCCACCCCCTGAAAGCCGGTAATAGATATACCCTAGCCCAAGAACGCCGGCGATGGATAGTCGTCGGGCCAGCAGAACCACGTTGCGAACGTCACCGCTGACCACGGCACTTGCACTCCGGCTGCTCAGCCACAGCGGCACGACGATATGATTGCTGACCATCGTTGCCAGCGCGATCGTGGCGACGATGACCATGGATGTCGCCGAAGAAAAGCCCCCAAGGAACGACAGGATCGCCAACCCCTCTCGCCCTTGTGACAACGGCAAGGTCAAAACGAAAAGATCCGGGTTCGAACCCGGCGGAAGCAGGTCAAGGCCGACCACCGCGATCGGCACGACGAACAGGCTCATCGCCAACATGTACAAGGGAAACGCCCATGCGGCAGTCGCCAGATGCCGCTCGTCCGCGTTCTCGACCACCAGAACTTGGAACATCCGGGGCAGGCACAGCAGGGCGGCGGCGGACAGGAACATCAAACCGGCCCAGCGACCGCCCGACTGTTCCCAATGGGCGATCGGCGAGGCGTCGATGCGGTCCAGCGTCGCCGAAACGCCACCGCCGATCCCCCAGACCACGAAGACGCCGACCGCCACAAGGGCGCACAGCTTGACCACCGCCTCGACCGCGATGGCCATGACGATACCGTGGTGGCGCTCGTTGGCATCCAGATTGCGTGTGCCGAACAGGATGGTGAACAAGACCAGTCCGGCGGCGACCCAAAGTGCAGCGGCGTTCAGGTCGGCCGGCCCCCAGTTGATCCCGCCGCTTGTCGCAAAGACCGAGAACGACAAGGTGACCGATTGCAGTTGCAGGGCGATGTAGGGCGTTGACGCGATGACGGCGATCAGCGTCACTAAACCGCCAAGGGCCGCCGATTTGCCGAACCGGGACGAGATCAGGTCGGCAATCGAGGTGATCCGGTGGCTCCGCCCGATCCGCACCAGCTTGCGCAGGATCAGCCACCAGCCGATGACGACAAGGGTCGGCCCCAGATAGATTGTCAGGTATTCCAGACCCGACCGGGCAGCATAGCCAACCGCCCCGTAAAACGTCCAGGCGGTGCAATAGATCGACAGCGACAAGGTGTAGATCAGCGGCGATCTTAGCCAGCCGCCCCGCCCCGCCGCTGCCCGCCGTTCGGCGGCAAACGCGATGGCGAACAGAAACGCGACATAGGCCAGCGCCACCAGGATAAGCTGGTTGAACGACATCACGAACGCGCCGTCGGGTCAGCGGGAGCCTCCGCCGCGGCGTCATCCGGGCCCAGCAGGCGGCTGATCAACGCCGAAAAGACAATCAGGATCGCCCAGACGGCAAACAGATAGACAATTGCACCCGATGTCATCTGCGCATCGGCCCCCGCCTGCGGCCACAACAGCGGCAGCAGAAACAGAACCGCCCCGACGATGGGCAGCAGGCGGGCCAAGTCGCGCACCCGCCGCTGGCGATAGGATGCACGCGGAACAAAGACCGGGGGCTGCGGTTTTGGCGTCATGGGACCGCCAGTTCGCGCACCGCCGCGATGACTTCGGCATTGGAGAACGGTTTGGTCATGTAACGGGTGACGCCCAGACGTTCGGCCATTTCACGGTCGCGGGTCTGGCCGCGGGCGGTCAGCATCAGCACCGGCAATGCCGCAGTCGCCGGTGCGGCGCGCAGGTCGCGCAAGATGTCAAAACCGCTTTTGCCCGGCAGCATGACGTCAAGGATGATCAAGTCAGGCGGGCTCGCCACAACCTTGGCAACCGCAGTCAATCCGTCGGCGTGGGTATGCACTGTCCATCCGTCACGGCAAAGTATGAAGCTGATAGCCTCGATGATATTGGGTTCGTCTTCGATGACCAGCACCCGCTTGCCCATGACGACCCCTCCCCAGGCGTTGTACAGTGGCGACTATCGCGCCGAAGGCCGGTCCTGTCAAAGTCCGAACGAAGCGTTGATCGAACTCGCCCCGCAGGTTCGCAGCAAACGGTCGCGGCGACCAGGATTTCGACGCAGTCCGGGCGCAAGGACTATGGCTTTCGACACCGGAGGCTTGGGATATGCACTTGCCCGATTGATACCAGATCACGCCGACATGATCGACGGTTCGCGCCGCGCCTGGCAATCGACGCGCGGACAGACCCGGCAACCGGTGCCGACCGGCAAGGGGTCGGCCCTATCCGACCCCGGTTCGGGGTCAGCCACCAGCAGCATTGTCGCCGTGGTCTGCGGGGGCATGTCAAATGACGCCGGCGCTGCCGCCTCGGCGACCGCAAAGGCACGCAACCTTTGCCCGCCGGGCAGCACCAGATCGCGTCGGATCGGCAGACCCGGCGCCCCAAGCGCCTGAAACACCGGCCAAAGCGGGCAGGCCCCGGTGGCCGGCAGGCTGATCTCGGCAACCGGGCGCTGAAACCGCAGCACCCCGGCGACATCCACCACGACCATGC
>JBBKXP010000398.1:0-4888 GCA_037969545.1 Paracoccaceae bacterium
AAACCGTACCCACCCGGTCGCATGTCGAACGGCATCAACCCGCCCGCCGCCGCCGAGATCCTTGGCAACGACCAGAGCACCATGACAAGGTAAAGCCCCACAGTTGCTGCAAAAAGTGCCGTTATCGCCGCGCGTCTCATTGCAAAGACCGCTCCAGCCGCGCGCCAAGACCGCCCATCAGGCTTTCGAAGATCGGGAACGACGTCGCAATCGGCCCAGCATCATCCACCGTCACCGGCTTCTGCGCCGCCATCCCCAGACACAGGAACGACATCGCAATCCGGTGATCCAGCCGCGCCGCAACCGTCGCACCACCCGGCACACCGCCTGCGCCCAAGCCTCTGATTTCCCACCAGTCTTCGCCCTCGTCCACGGATACACCATTGGCCCGCAAACCCACCGCCATCGCGTCGATCCGGTCGCTTTCCTTGACCCTCAACTCCTTCACCCCCCGCATAACCGTCCGCCCTTCGGCAAACGACGCAACGACCGACAGGATCGGGTATTCGTCAATCATCGACGCGGCGCGCTCGGGGGGCACCTCTATCCCCTTGAGATCGGGCGAGAATCTGGCGCGCAGATCCGCCACCGGCTCGCCGCCCTCTTCGCGCTCGTTCTCGTAAACCAGATCCGCACCCATCTCGCGCATCGTGGTGAACAACCCGGCACGGGTCGGGTTCAAGCCGATATTCGGCACCAGGACATCCGACCCCTCGACGATCAGAGCGGCACAGACCGGAAACGCCGCAGACGACGGATCCCGTGGAACATCAATGCTTTGCGGTTCAAGTTCGGGATACCCCTTCAGCACGATCACCCGACCGTCATCGGTGTCCTCGACCGAAACCTCGGCCCCGAACCCGCGCAGCATCCGCTCGGTATGATCCCGCGTCGCCTCGCTCTCGATCACAACCGTCTCACCCGGCGCGTTCAACCCCGCAAGAAGCACCGCCGATTTCACCTGCGCCGACGGCATTGGCAGTCGATAACGCACCGGAACCGGCGCACGCGCGCCAACAATCGTCATCGGCAACCGCCCCCCGCTCCGCCCATGCGCCGCAGCCCCGAATAACGCCATCGGGTCCGTCACCCGCCCCATCGGGCGCGACCGGAGCGAAGCATCCCCTGTAAATGTCGCCGTGATCGCCGTGGTCGCCATCGCCCCCATGATCAGCCGCACGCCGGTCCCGGCATTGCCGCAGTCGATCACGTCCTCGGGCTCGCCAAAACCCCCGACCCCAACTCCGTGCACCGACCATTCGCCAGCGTCAGAACGTGAAACCTCCGCCCCGAAAGCCCGCATCGCCGCCGCCGTCGCCAGCACGTCCTCGCCCTCCAGCAAACCCCGCACCCGCGTCTCGCCCACCGACAACGCACCCAGTATCAGCGAACGGTGGCTGATCGACTTGTCGCCGGGCACCCGCGCGCGGCCGCTGAGCGGGCTGCGCAGGAGAAAGGTACGGGGAAGCGGTTGCTGGGACATGGAAACTTTCTTTTGATTTATCAGAATTTGCCATGCGGCAATTCGCCGCAACGGCCGGGGCGACAGCCAAGGTCTGACAAAATGCCAATCCTCGACCGCAGCCTTGGGGCTCGACTTGCTTTTGACAATGCCACTCCCATCTGGCAAGCGCCCCGCCTTGCTGCGGGCATGCCCCGCCCATCCAATTTACTAGACAGAAGAGACGAGACGCCATGGTAAAGCCTGAATGGGGCACCAAGCGAACCTGCCCGAAATGCGGGGAGCGCTTTTACGATCTCGGGAATGACGACCCGGTCACCTGCATCAACGAAGAGTGCGGCGTGAACTGGTCACCCGAACCGGTGCTGAAATCGAAACAGCCGGTGGCCTTTGAGGCCGAGGTCAAGGACGATCCGAAGAAAGACGATTCCGATCTGTCCGAGGATGAAGAGGATCTCGACATCGACGAGGATGGCGAGACCAACCCCGACGACGAGGTCGATCTGGGCGGCGATGACGACATCCAGGTCGACACCAGCGCCGGCAAGGACGAGAAGGAAGACGACAGCTAGATGGTTTTCGGACCGTTCGGCCAAAGCCGTCTTGCACTGGTCCGGCGCTGCCGCTAAAGCGCGCCGCCTGACCTGAATGGGGCCGTAGCTCAGCTGGGAGAGCGCTACACTGGCAGTGTAGAGGTCAGGGGTTCGATCCCCCTCGGCTCCACCAATTTTTTGACTTAAGAAATTGGTATTACGTAATTATCTGTACATTGTAAGTTTATGTTACTCCAATTGGTGCTCCACTAGCAGCAAATCTTGTCATTTTTGGCGCAATCTGAATCAGCAACAGTGAGAAAATTCACATCAACGGATTTTGTCGCCCGATCAACGCACTTCTCCATAAAACGCTCTTGCCCGTTCAATCTGAATCTTTTTCCGCCGCGATCGCCTCCAGCCGCGCCAGCCGGCTTTCGAGATCAGTTTTATGGCTCACTAGTGGCTGTTGATCCGGCTGTCCGAGCCCCCGAATAATTTCAGCCCGCCGGTGTTCCGGAATTTCGCCATAGCTCGTCAGCGTCGTCAGCATGTTCGCATGCCCGAAATTCATCGACCACGCTTTGTATGCCTCATTGGTGGAAGTCAGGCGCAGACCGAGCTGCGCGAGCATATCGCGCACGCTGTGAGGATTGACCGGCTCCAGCTGGGCGCGTTCGAACGCCGACTTGAATATCTTCCTGATCGGCTGGGAATTGCTCCAACCGTCGCGCGCCAGTCCGACCGCGCGGAAATACCCCTCATTGTCGCGGGCCAGCCGCGTTTTCGGAAACAGCTCATCGTCGGGGCCGTACAGCTCGTCATCGCGAAGCCAGATCACCCACTCGGTCACGATATCTAACGCCTCGCCGCCCACCGGGAAAAACCACGTCCGGATCGTCTTGCTGCGCTTTGTGGCCACCTCGCGTCCGTCCTGGTCGATCATGCCTTCGGCCAGATCGATATGTTTGAGCTTGAGCGTCCGCAGCGCCCCGACACGAGCGCCGGTCAGCATCGCCAGAGCGACAAGGGCGCGGTCGCGCCGCTCCATCGGCGTATCGGCTGGCATGACCGTAAGGACGTGATGCATCTGCTCCAGAGTCGGAATCCGTTTTGGACGCGTTGCGCGGGCAACCTCGATCTCTTTCGTCGAAAGGTTGAAATAATGCTCGTCGGAATAATCAATCGCCGACTTGTATCCCGGCTCGCGCGCCAGCCAGTGGAAGAAGGCGCGCATGATACGCAGCGTGCTGTTCACCGTCGATTTACTCAGCGGCTTCCCGGTTTTCGCGTTGAGCTGATTGCATAGAGACCGCTTGAACGCGACCGCCTGCTCCTTGTGAAATTTTCTGAAATCTTTTCCGTTGGTCGACTCCTGGAACTGTGACAGCGCCGCCGCGACGGCATCGACCGATGCCTCGCTCTTCCCGTCAGCCTCTTTCAGATAGCGCAGATATTTGTGCTTGATCCGGTCGTTTTTAGCGTTGGCTTTCATGATGGTTTGCCTTCCTTCGCGGAGTCACAATTTAGGGGGGGATTGCGGCACCCCTTTAATCGTGATGGCACCTGCGGAAATTGGACGTCCAAATCGGGCATGACCGATGAAATCCTTGCCAGCGAAACGCGGCGATTCATGATCGTTTCGCAGGTCTCGCACAGCGCCTGGAGATTGCCCGTCGTCGCGTTGGGCCGATAGCAATCGACGATCCCGAGCGCAGGCGCGCTCGGCTCGCGACACTTCAGGCAATACATCGTCCCTGCCGGGCATCGGCGCTTGTTCTTGGCACGGCGCGCTTCGAGAAACGCGATCACATCAACGCCGCGAAACATCATCGGGCGACGGTCATCGATCGGACGCAAGCCCTGCGTAACCCAGTTGCGCACGCTATTCTTGTGAACGCCCAGCCGACGCGCCAGCGTCTCGACCAGATAGACATGGTGCTTTTTGACCAGCCTTGGATTGATCCGCTTTCCCGCCATCGGCCGGGCCTATTCAGGATCGCCAATCAACCGTTTCACCGATGCAGTTTTGATGAGCGTCCGCCGCCCAAGCTTGACCGTCTCCAGCCGGCCTTCCTTGATCAGCGCGTAAACCGTCGTCCGCCCGATCCCGAGCGCTTTGGCCGCGCCATTTACCGATGTTGCTACTGCTTCCATTGTCCAATTCCTTCGCGATTGCACCGGTGTTCCGGTGGGTGCGAGGATGGTTATCGGCCGGAATAATTCGGCCGCATATTTCGGCGGCTATTCGGCGGTCGCTTTGCCGCCGATTGGCCTGGGACCTTGCTTTCGGCCAAGCGTGAATGCGCGGACTCGATCTCTCGCCACGTGATTTTTTGAAAAAGTGGCGTTGGCAATCACATATAATTTTTCTTGCGAGAGATTTCGCGTCTCTTCATCGAGTCCATTCCACCATGCTTTCAGGACCGCATCGCCGAGCCGAGGCAGTTTGGCTTTGGTTGTGGGTGCGGCATTGCCTGAAGTCGGGAAGACTTTTTTCAATGCGTCCATTGAGAAGCGAATATCTGAATAAGGATGCAGGAAGTTTTGATCGAGCGCAGTCAGTTTTCGATTACTCCAATCCACAGCGGGTATCTTGCCGAATGGCTGACGGTTGATCGACCCATACGCAACGATCTCACCTGACTGTAGCGCCCGGAGAAGATCGTCTCCGCTCCCGACTTTTGGTCGGTCGCCGTAGAACGTTTCAGCGGCACTCGCGTGCCAATGGTCCATTTCCCGGGCCGCTTCATCGGCCCGATAGATAACCCATGCCGCCGCCTGGAACGAGTTTAGCCATATTGGCAGCGATCCCTTGTCAGAGTTCAACGACACTCCCACGGCATTTGTTGCATTGCCGTCGCTTGAACTTTCTTTTCCCTTACTTTCACGG
>JBBKXP010000399.1:0-40865 GCA_037969545.1 Paracoccaceae bacterium
CGGGCTCGGGCGGGACGGGTACGAGTACGGGATCGGGGACCGGCACAGGTACCGGATCGGGCACAGGCTCGGGGACAGGTACCAGCGATGGCCATGGCGGCCATGGTACCGGGTCCACCGTGACCCTGCCGACAACCACTGCGCAAATTGAGGCCTTTGTCGCGGCAGCCAAGGCCGCACCAGACGCACATGCACACGGCGATGATGCAGGCAAGGCAATGGAGCACGCTCAGCTGCTCGATCTTGTCCCGCGTTCGCAGGCAACCCATGTGGCAGTTGCCAACGGCGATTGGTTCAACCCCAGCACCTGGTATCACGGACAGATCCCTGGTGCCGATGCCAAGGTCCTGATCCCGGACGGGGTTTCTGTCACCTACAATGGCGAAAGCAATGCATCGCTGTTTACTGTGCGGGTTGATGGCGAGCTGTCTTTTGCAACGCATAGCGATACGAAAATGGTCGTGGATACGCTTGTTGTTAGCAGCTCGGGGCGTTTGGAAATTGGCACCGCCGACAATCCGGTGGATGCGAACGTCCATGCAGATATCGTCATCGCAAACAATGGCGACATCGACGTTCGGTGGGATCCGTCGCTGCTGTCACGTGGCGTGATTTCGCATGGTGAAGTTGAAATTCACGGTGCCGAAAAAGCGACCTTTCTGAAAGTATCAAGTGCACCGATGACCGGTGATACCTCGCTGCGCCTCGCCGAGCTTCCGGAAGGTTGGCAGGTTGGCGACAAACTGGTGATCTCCGGCACCCACAAGACCGGTTGGACCACCGGTGTAGGTCATGTCGAAAGCCAGGACGAAGAGGTGACGATCACGGCGATCAACGGCAATCGGATCACCTTTGACCATGCCCTGACGTATAACCACGATACCCCCCGGGCCGACCTGTTTGCCTATGTCGCCAACCTGTCGCGCAATGTCACGGTCTCCAGCGAAGATGGCGATGCCACTGCGATAAACCATCGCGGGCATGTCATGTTCATGCACAGCGATGATGTGGATGTGCGCTATGCCGGATTCGATGATCTGGGACGCACCGACAAATCCGTACCTGCGTTTGATGTGAGCTCTCTGGGGTCCGTCACGGCCGACAGCAATATCAAGGGGCGGTATTCGTTCCACTTCCACAAGACGGGCACCACCGACCAGGATCATCCGGCCATTGCCGTCGGAAACGTCGTTGATGGTGGGCCGGGCTGGGGCTATGCCCAGCATTCCAGCAATGCCAACTTTACCAACAACATATCGTTTGACGTGTTTGGTGCTGGTTTTGCCGCCGAAAGCGGCGATGAGACCGGGGTCTGGGTCGGGAATATGGCGATCAAGTCCGAAGGTACCGGGTTTGGCGAGTGGGAAGTCAAGGAAGGCGGCTCCGTGGCCCGGCAGGACACCGGACGCACCGGTGACGGTTTTTTCTTTGCCGGCCGACTGGTGGAGGCAGCAGAAAACGTTGCCGTCAACACCACCAACGGCTTTGTCTGGATGCACCGCAACGCCGGCGCGGATCCTCTCGCGGCCAATCTGGATCACCCCGAAATTGCCTATGGCGATGAAACTCTGCGGGTGAACCTTGGCCCGATCCAGGGTTTTCGGGACAATGAAGCCTTTGGGACCCACACCGGGGTGATGGTCATCAAGGCAAATCCATCCCAGGAACAGCACGAACTGCGGTCTGTCCTCGATGGCTTCCTGAACTGGGAAACCAACGAAGGGGTCAACCTCAGCTACACGGCGCATTATACGTTGCTGGACTTTGACCTGATCAGCACCACAAATCCGCGGTCTGGCGTCGCCAATGTCGGGGTGGAATTGGGCACAAATACCTATGACATCGTGATGAACGGCCTCAAGGTGCAGGGCTTCCACGAGGGCGTCAATCTTGAACAGGTCTTTCACTTTCCGATCGCCAACGGAGATGTCGGCCATGTCATCATTGATTACAACGCCATCGATGTTGACACGCAAATCGCCGGCTTTGATCGCCTCAAGCATCAACTTCTGACGGCAAACGATCTTGATCCGGGGCGCCTGAGTTTTGTCCATAATGGCGATACCAGCCTCTCGCTGGGCGAACGGTTCAACCTCAACGGGGTCAAGACGGATTCGATCGGCACGACTGACCGCTCGGCCGGAAACGAGACGCTTGGCTTGGACTTTTACAAGAACATCGCCAAGATGATGGCCAGCGATGGCTACTACAAAACCGCAGATGGCCGGAACGTCGTTCTGGTCGAGGACTTTGTGGTCGATCGCGCGTCAGGTGAACTGATGAAGTTCGCACATGTCGTCACGATCGAAATGACCGATTCCCAGATTGCGAACAACTGGACGATGAACAGCTACGGTGGCGCGAAATTCAACGGCCCGATCACGCTGGGTGGCAGTGCACCAGTCGCCCGCAATGACGCCGCGACGACGCATGCCAGCACGGGCGTCATGATTGATGTGCTTGCAAATGATACTGATCGCGACAGCAGCGTCCTTAGGGTCGACGGTTTCACCGATCCGCATCACGGCGATGTCTACATGCAAGACAACGGGCATCTGCTCTATCAGCCGAATATCGGCTACAGCGGGACGGATACTTTCAGTTATTGGGCAGCGGATGACTCCGGGCATTTTTCAAATGCAACGGTCACGATCGAAGTCTGGGATAGCTAAGGGCTCCCGGACGGGCCTGTCTTGGGTCGTCCGGGAAACTTTCCAAACGTTGTCACGCACGAAACACTTCCATCTCGGTTGACATGACTGATATGGCAGTAGTCGGGTGTCCGGTCGCTGTTGCGGACTGCCAATCGAACCGGCGCAAATTTGGATTAAATTGAAGAATGATAAGAACTTATCTGAAAGTTTTTACGCTCTTCAGCCGCAATGAACGCCGTGGCTTCTATATGCTCATGTGCCTGATGGTACTGGTGGCCATTGCCGAGATCGTCGGAATTTCGTCGGTTCTCGTTTTTCTGAATCTGTTGGCAAATCCCGCGCAAATATCTGACAGTCATTTGCTTTCCAAGGTTTATGACTACTTTGGATTCAGCGACACCTACAATTTTCTGGTGTTCATGTCTGTCGCCGTTTTTGTCGTGGTTTTTGCCAGCCTCGCGGTCAAGGCATATGGTGCGTACATAGTGATAAAATTTGCCACGATGCGAGGCTATTCGCTCTCACATCGATTGCTGCACACCTATTTGCATCACTCCTACGCCTGGTTTTTGCGGCACAACAGCGCCGATATTGCCAAGAACGTGTTGGGCGAGATCGACAATCTGGTGGCGCGGGTCATTGTCCCGCTGTTGCGCGTGATTGCCGGCACAATTTCGGCATTTGCGATCATCTGCTTTCTTTTGGCGGTTGATCCCTATGTGTCCATTCTGTCGGCCGGCCTGTTGGGTGGAACATATGCAGTGCTCTACCTGCAGTTGCGGAAAAAGTTCTACCAGATTGGTAGCGACATGTTGCAAACCAATAAGGAACGCTATCGCCTCGTCGGCGAAGCCACGGGCGGTTTCAAGCAAGTCAAACTTTCAGGCCTTGAAGACGAGTATACCCGCCGGTTCGAAAAGCCGGCGCGTCGGCGGGCAGACTATTTTGCACTCAATCAGATTCTGGGAGAACTTCCGCGATTTGCACTGGAAGCCCTTACTTTCGGCATTCTGTTGACACTCATTCTTGTGCTGCTGTTGCGCAATGATGGCAACCTTACGGCGATCATCCCAACGCTGGGTATCTTTGCCTTTGCGGTGATCCGGCTGCTGCCAGCGGTTCAGCAGATGTATTTCAGTCTCGTCTCGATCCGGAGCGGGGAAGAGTTGCTGAACCATATGGTTGAAGAATACAAAGACTCCTTTCCGAATGATGTGACAGATCCGGGCATCAAAGCTGGCCCGAAGGCCCCTGCCCTGATCTTGACAGAAGAACTTGTTCTTTCCGATATCACATTTTCCTATGACCAGGCCGAACGACAGGCGTTGCATAGCCTTGATATCCGGATCCCCGCCCGCAGCACGATAGGGATTGTCGGCGGCACCGGTGCCGGGAAGACCACTTTGATTGATCTGATCCTTGGGCTTCTGCCGGTGCAAAGCGGCACGCTCTGCGTCGATGGCGTTGCCGTCACCGATGACAACCGACGGGCCTGGCAACAAACGATCGGTTATGTGCCACAGGATATTTTTCTGACAGATGACACGGTCGCCAGCAATATCGCCTTTGGTGTTGCCCCCGATCAGATTGATATGGCTGCAGTCGAAAGCGCCGCACGCACGGCCGCGTTGCACAACTTTGTCGTGAACGAGCTGCCGCAAGGCTATCAAACCACCGTTGGTGAGCGTGGTGTGAGGATGTCGGGTGGCCAGCGGCAGCGGATCGGCATTGCCCGCGCCCTATATGCCAACCCAAGCCTCCTGATCCTGGATGAGGCAACCTCCGCGCTCGATAACATCACCGAACGGATCGTGATGGAGGCCGTTCACAATATCAGATCGCACAAGACCGTCATTTTGATTGCTCACCGCCTGACCACCGTGAAGGAATGTGATCAGATATTCCTGATGGATCAGGGTCGAATTGTCTCGGTCGGGACATACGACGAGCTTGTCGCTGGCAACGCAACATTCCGAAAGATGGCAGAAGGCGGCTAGGCCAAGCCGTCCGCGGCTTGCTGCGCTTTGCCGGTCTGGTAAATTTCTACGTGGGGGTCGCACGAAAAAGGCACCAACCTGCGGCTGTTCAGCCCAAAGGCGGCTCTGCTAGAGTAGTGGAAGACAACGGATTATTGACGCGACACCCCGATGGAGAGTCCCGACAAGCCATGCGGCAGCCTACCCTCCCCAAAGTGCTCATCATTGCCGAAAATGCATCGTCGAAGTTCGGCGGCGAAGCTTTTCTGCCATTGAAGTATTTCCAGATCCTCAAGTGCCGAGGGTATGATGCAACGCTGATCACCCATGCACGCAACCAACCCGATCTTGACGTGTTCCTGGGCCCCTACAAGGACGATATTCACTATGTCGCCGACACGATCTGGCATCGCATAGCCTGGCGCTTCAGTGCCACCTTTCCTGCGAAGATACGTGACACCTTGTCGGAGGCGCTGCTGAAGATGGCCGGCGCACCGGCCCAGTCCCGCCTTATCCGGGGTCTGATACGTGACGGTAAAGTGAACCTTATCCATCAGCCTACGCCGGTGTCGCCCAAGTCGCCTTCGGCGATGCACCGCTTTGGTCTGCCACTGATTATTGGCCCGATGAACGGCGGGATGACCTACCCTCCGGGCTATGCGGACTTTGAAGACCCGGTCACGCGACGTTTTGTCAGTGTCGCCCGCGGCCTTGCCAGCCTGGCCAACCGTTTGATCCCGGGCAAACGTCGCGCCTATGCGCTCATCGTTGCCAATGCACGGACCAAGGCAGCACTCCCGCTGCACAACCATCCAAACGTGATCGAGATGGTCGAAAACGGGGTGGACCTTGCAACCTGGCAGGCTCCGTCCTTGCCCCTACCCGGCAAGAATGCCGCGGCACCGTTCCGTCTTGTGTTCATGGGACGCCTTGTTGCCTGGAAAGCAGTTGATGTCACATTTGACGCGTTGCGGCAGGCGCGCGATGCCGGGGTCGATGTCAGACTGGATATTCTTGGTGACGGGACCATGCGCGGGTCTCTGGAAGCTCAGAGCAATCAGCTCGGCATCGCAGAGGCCGTCACGTTTCACGGTTTTCTGCCACAGTCGGATTGCGCGGCACATCTGGCGCGGTCGGATGCGTTGATCCTGAATTCTGTCCATGAATGTGGCGGTGCCGTTGTGCTGGAGGCAATGAGTCTGGGCCTGCCGGTGATTGCCGCCGACTGGGGTGGTCCTGCGGATTATCTGGACGGTACCTGCGGCATCCTGGTGTCACCTACCCCGCGCACTGACTTTGCGGAACGTTTGTGCACGGCCATACTGCAACTGGCCCAGGACCCTGCCCTGCGTCAACGTCTGGGGCAGGCCGGAGCCGCCAAAGTGCGGCAAGCTTATGATTGGGAAAAAAAGGTCGATCAAATGGTCGAGGTCTATCAAATGGCACTGGATGGCGATCAGCGTTAGGCGCAGTTTCCCGCTTCACATCCGTACAGCAACCTTATTGATGGAACAGTGCACGGCAAGAATACCAAGATTACAGGACTTCCCGGCAATCAGCTCGGCCCTTAAACTCAGTCCGGTCGATCCGGCCTTTTAGGCAAGGAGGGGTGCTTTTACCGGCGCGCCATTTTTGGTCGCCCGCAGCATGGCCAAAGCGCCCAAGCCGGCGATGAGCAGCAGGAAGCCGGCGGGCAGTGGAACCGCTGTCAGATCGGCCCGCAAATCTCTCAGGTCCGCCCGGTCAAACAGCGCGTCGGTATCGCCATTGAACGAAAACGCGCCAAGCAGTCCGCCGCCAGATGTTTGGCTGAAATCAATCAACAGGTGAGTGAACGCATCAATACCGGGCGCATATCCGGCCAGCTTGACCAGTCCGGAATAGCTGATGTTGATCAGGTCGGTGTTCAGCAGGGTCCCGCCTGTGATCTGAAACGGGCTACCGCCCTTTGTGGTTGGGGTGTTGCCCGGAGCACCTTCGGGAAGAAATGATGCATCAAATATCGTTCCGGCGGTGGCCATATTCAAAGCAAGCGAACCAAGACGGCGGGTGTTGGACACCAGCGAAAAGCCGTAATTCACAAACGACAGGCCTATCGAACCGCCGGATATGCCCGCTGCATACGGACCCGTCTGCGTCCACGTCAGGGTTTCACTGGACCCATCCGTGTACTTTGCAGTGACAAGCATGCCGGCAAAGTCTGTATTGTAGGTCGAGGTATTGCTGCGAATGCCATGGACGGTTTCATAAGCAGGATCAAAGTCATACGTTGTGTTGACGGTCGCGGCCTGCGCGGTTCCGAAAGTCAGGGTTGCCGCCAGAAGGCCGATTGCAACTGTAGCTGTACTCATAAAGCAAAATTTACGCATGTCAGTGGCCCAATCTGAAGACTTGTTTCGACTTGCTTATGTCGAACATTTGCCCGGATTACAACAAAGAAGTGGCGACAGCGGGTTTTGCAAAATACCAGCGCCGCGATAGTTTCCTTAGTCGAAACAAAGCGGTGCAGAGTTTGGAAACGTCTCTGTTGCGGTAACATGGCGACAGGCTGGCAACTCACCCGGTGGTGGCGCCACTGGGGTTACAATGCCGCCAGGTTGTGAAATATCGCGTTTCGTGTCAGATTGCCTATGGTTGAAAACTTAGCGACAGCGGCAGATATTTTCGCTTAACGGTATGAATGGTAGAGATTTTTTTGGACTTCTGATTCGCGATCGCGCAACCTTGGTGGCCCGGGCGCAACGCAGCGATGCGGCCCGACATATCGAGGATCTGTTTTTTCGGCTCAGATCGCCTGACATCCCGGTGGTCAATGGCCTTGAGATTTGCGTGCTGGGTATGCGTCGCTGTGGCAACCATGCCGTTACCAACTGGCTGGAACATCTGGGTTCAACCTTGGGTCAGGTCGTTTTCCTTAACAACCTGGCCCCGCGCGACAATGGTTACAGACACCGCCTTTGGTACACTGAAGACCTTTCGCGTCACCAGCACGAGATCTTTCGTCGGTGCCGGGCAAAGAAGTTTCCGAAAGACGGTATTGGTCTACTCATCCGCAGCTATGAAGACCTGAGCGTTGCCAATTTCTTGGATGGGCTGGAAAACGATTTCCATTATGGAAGATCCAGACGGAGGGTCTTCGTCGTCAACTATCGCGACCCGCTGAACCTTTTTGCGAGTCGGGTCAAAAGCGGCTACACAGCGGTCATCGATCTTGATCAGGTCCGCCTGTATCAAGACCATTTTCATGCAGCAAGGTCGCATCCTGCGGTGATCGGTGTCGACTTCAATGCATTTGTCGCGTCAGCGGATTATCGCAAGGTGCTGGCTGGGCGGCTTGGCCTGCCATTCAGCGATTTCGATCCGATTTCAAAGATATCCGGGCATGGCGGTGGCAGCTCCTTTGGCAAGGAGTTCTCGGTTGAGTTACTGTTGTCGAGGTTCACCGGAATGCTGCAGAACCCGCATTTCCAACGGTTGATCAATGAACCTGCGATCCGCGCAATCGTGCAGGACGCTTACCCCCAACTATATGCCAAAGCCTACACAGCGTGAAAACTGCCCCCCTGCCCTACCGGGTTTTGAGACAAACTGCCAAGACTGCCGTTCAAAGCCTTCCAGGCATCTTTGCTGACGACGTTGCAATCTGGATTTCAGACGGATTTGCACCTGATTCGCGCAAAACATGAAAGATTTGGGTGTTTTATGGGTGTTTGAATCTGGTGTTTAGGGATTCACGGATTCCGAATATAAGTTATGTTTCAATCGCTTACGGTAGCTGATTTGGAGGCCGTTGTGTGTGAATCCCGATTCGGCTGTGTGTGAATCCCGATTCGCCGTGTGTGAATCCCGATTCGTTATCGATTCGTACTCATGACTGAATGACGGCCCGCCTTTTTCTGGATTCATCGTAATACCTTAGCCCCCAAACCCCCTTTACACCCCGATCAACGCTTGCTTTCCGTGTGTGTTTCCCGAAATATATCGCAAGTGTGTGTGTTTCCCGAACACTTACACACGCTCGCGTCCGCTCTGCCCGAAAGGCATTTTGATGAGTATGCACCTCAAGCCCATGAAGCATCCGCAGGGCGACCTGTTCGTTTGCGACATCACGGATGTCATTCTCAAGGACGATCTCGCCTCTATGGAACACCCGTTCTATTCGCTGTCCAAGAAACCGGACCGCGAACCGCGGCGCTATGAATACAAAGGTCAGTGGATCGAATTTCGGCCAAGCATCAAAGGCATGCCGACGATCTATGACAAGGACCTGATCATCTATGCAATTTCGCAGTTGATTGCCGGCATGAAGGAAGGCCGCGTGGTGTCCAAACGGGTCCAGATCGACCCTTATGCGTTTCTGGTCTTCACCCAGCGTGGTGTGGGTGGCCGCGACTATGACGCCTTGGGTGACTCGCTGGATCGTATCGACGGGACGCGGTTTCGGACGAATATCTTGTTCGAAGGGACCCGGACGGACGAGTGGATGGGCATCATCGACGGCGCAAAGATGAAAACCGACGATCGCACCGGCAAAATTCAGTCGTTGGAACTGAAGTTGTCGGACATGGTCATTTCGTCTGTGGAAGAGATGAAAGTGCTGACTTTGCACCAGGATTACTTCCGCCTCTCCCGCCCTATCGAGCGCCGGATCTACGAGATTGCGCGCAAGGCCGTGGGTCAGGATGAAAACTGGGCGTTTCTGATGTCGACCCTGCATGTGAAATCGGGGTCCAAAGGTTCTTTGCGCGAGTTTCGTCGACAAATGCGACCGATCATTGATGGTGACTATCTGCCTGATTACCGCATCATTTTTGACGAAGAGTCGGATTTGATCACTTTTGTGAACCGCAACACGATGCCGATGGACCGTGACCGCAAGACCGGTGACAAACTGGCAATATTGCATCGCCTTTCGCCGCAATGCTTTGATACTGCACGGGATCTGGCGCCAGGTTGGGATACGCAGATGCTGGCCAACAAGTTTGCCTCCTGGTGGGCGAATACCGGAAAGGCCGCCCCCAGCGACGCGGATGCGCTGTTTTTCAAGTTTTGTCAGACCTGGCAAAAGAAGAATGGTCGTCCCTGAACTGACGCATGGCGACCACCAGATTGTGCAATCGGAACGTATGGGTAGCTAGCTGATAGCTATAAGGTTGCTAACAGATAGCTACTATATAGCTATACGTTAGCGACCAATATGAAGTTCCGGCATAAAGTGTTGTATAGTAACCATATTACCTGGCGCTCAATAAATATAAAAGTTAGCTATCTGATAGCTATCCTGATAGGCTCTGCCCAAAGAAAGAACATGCAGGTAGCAGAACATGCCAGTCATCGCATTCGCCAACCCAAAAGGCGGGGCCGGCAAGACGACGGCCGCGCTTTTACTGGCTTCCGAGCTTTCAAGTCATGGGGCCAAGATTGTCATCATCGATGCCGATCCAGAACGCTGGATTTCACAGTGGGGCAAACTGCCGGGCAAGCCGGATAGTATCCGCATTGTGGCCGATGTGACTGAAGACACCATTGTCGATGCGATCGCCGATGAGGCGGTGCGCACACAGTTCGTCATCATTGATCTGGAAGGCACGGCAAGCCTGATGGTGGCCAACGCCATTGGCATGTCCGATCTGGTGATCATTCCGACCCAAGGCGGATCAATGGACGCAAAGGGGGCCGCAAAGATGATCCGGCTGATCCACAATCAGGAAAGGATGACCCGTCGCCAGATTGCACATGGGGTTCTGATGACGCGGACCAATGCGGCGATGATGTCGCGATCCCTGCGCAACGTCCGGGATCAGTTGAACGAGGCCGGTATCCCCATGTTCAACACCACTATTGTCGAACGCGCAGCCTATCGTGACATCTTTGATTATGGCGGTTTGCTCTCGGATCTTTCGCCGACAAGCGTCAGCAATCTGGAGAAGGCCCGGGCGAACGCCGGAAACTTTGCCGCTGAAGTGATAGAACGGTTGAAGGCTGCGAAAGTGCAACCAAACGAGACCAGGGTAGGGGTGGCGTGATGGCAAACGCGCGTGCAGATTTGGGATTTGGCGATGCCCTGCAGGGCTTTAACCCGGCTGACTGGTCGCCCGATACGGTCAAGGAGCGGCCAAACAGCAATGCCGCCCGACAGGCCGCAGAAGTGACTGGTTTCAAGAGTCGCGAAGTAGGGCAGGGGGCTGGGTTGCTGCCGCCGTTGGAGGCAGCGCCCGAAATCCCAGTTCGTCGGCGCCGGACCGGCCGCAACGCACAGTTGAATCTCAAGGCGCGGCCCGACACGATATCCGCATTTTGCGCCATTGCGGACCAAAATGGCTGGGGGTTGGGCGAGACGCTGGAATATGCGGTGGACCTTTTGGAAAAGGCGTATCTGCCTTAAGCAGTTTCACGCAATGTGCGACAATGCTACTTCAGGCGTGATTTGTTTGCGCCGCCGCAATTATGCCAGCCGCGTCAATTGAGTTCAGACATAGGTATCGATCCCATGCCATCTTATATTCGCCCCGGACCTGATGAACTTAACGCCGCACTGCGCACCGGTCGGGCGCTGCTGTTCTGGACGTTTGTTTTCAGCATATTCGTCAACCTGCTGATGTTGGCGGGGCCGCTCTACATGCTGCAGGTCTATGATCGGGTTCTGGCGTCACAATCGATTGAAACCCTGGTTGGTCTGTCGGTGTTGGTGGCCGGGCTTTATGCGCTCATGGCTTTGCTCGACTATGCCCGCGGGCGGTTGCTGGCCCGCGTCGGCGCACGGTTTCAGTCCGCATTGGATGCCCGTGTCTTTGCGTCGACACTGCGCAAACGCAGCAATCCGCTGGAAGAGTCGATGTCGACAGCGGCATTGCGCGATCTGGATGGGGTGCAGTCGCTGTTTGCATCGCCCGTGCTGCTCGCAATCATGGATATGCCCTGGACGCCGGTTTTCATCGCCGCAATTTTCCTGTTTCACCCGATGCTTGGCTGGCTGGCCGTGGCAGGGGGGAGCGTTCTGGTGATTCTGGCCCTGCTGAACCATACGGTCACGGCTCATAGGGTTCGGTTGGCACAGATCGCAAATCAGGCCTCGCACGGGTTTGCCGACGCCGCCCGGGCGGGCAACGAAGTTGTCCTTACCCAAGGCCTGCAGGCGGTGATGACGAACCGTTGGGTGCAACGGCGCACCGATGCGCTGTTCAAGAGTATCGGGTCCAATGACTGGACCGGAAGCTTTACTTCGCTGACCAAGGCGTTCCGGCTTTTCCTGCAATCTGCAATGCTTGGGGTCGGCGCCTATTACGTCATACAGGGCGAGATGACAGGCGGTTCGATGATCGCCGGGTCCATCCTGCTTGGTCGCGGATTGGCGCCGATCGAGCAGGCGATGGGGCAATGGCCGGTGCTGCAGCGCGCCCGGGCCGGATGGAAATCGCTGGGGCGCTATCTGACGGTGGTAGAGCCGGCCAAGCCACGCACCCCATTGCCGACACCTGCGGCAGATCTGAGCGTCGCCGGGCTAACGGTTGTGCCGCCGGGCGGTCGGGTGCCGACTTTGCGCAATATCAGCTTCAAATTGCAGCCTGGACAGGCCCTTGGGGTGATTGGCCCAAGTGGATCGGGAAAATCGACGCTGGCGCGGGCATTGCTGGGCTATTGGCCTGTCGCGGCCGGCGAGGTCCGGCTGGGAGGGGCGACACTCGATCAGTATGATCCTGACCGATTGGGTCAGCATATCGGCTACCTGCCTCAGTCAGTGACCCTGTTTGCCGGATCCCTGACCGAGAACATCGCCCGTATGGCACTGGAACCGGATGCAGAAGCCGTGATCAAGGCAGCCCAAAGCGCCAAGGCGCATGACATCATCACGGCGCTGCCCGACGGTTATGACACGGTGCTGAGCGGCGCCGAAAACCAGCTGTCCGGCGGGCAGCGGCAACGCGTTGCGCTGGCGCGCGCGCTTTACGGCGATCCGGTGCTGCTGATTTTGGATGAACCAAACTCGGCGCTTGATGCCGATGGGTCTGATGCTCTCAATCAGGCTGTCCGCCAGCTGAAAGCTGCCAACAAGGCCGTGATCATCATGACCCATCGCCCGCTGGCCATCGCCGAATGTGATTTGCTGATGGTGATCGAGAAGGGCGGCGTCGTGGCTCTGGGTCCGCGCGATGAGGTGATGAAGAAGACGCTGAAGAATGTCACCCATGTGAACCGGGCGCTCAGCAACAGAGAGGCGGGCTGATGATGACCACAAGTGCGGTATCCCCGGGTCGCCAAACTGCAACATGGCCCGCACGTCTGCCGCTATCGGTGGGGATCGTGGCCCTGATCCTGCTGATCGGTGGCGTCGGGGTCTGGAGCGTCGAGACCAATCTGGCAAGCGCCGTGGTCTCGTCGGGGACAGTGCAGGTCGAGTTCAAGCGCCAGGTCATCCAGCATCCCGAGGGCGGCGTGGTGAACGAAATTCTGGTCCGCGACGGCGATATCGTCGAACCCGGCGATATTCTGATCACCCTTGAAGGAACCCGTCTTCAGTCTGAACTGGTAATTGTCGAGGGGCAGTTGCGCGAGATTGCCGCACGTCAAGACCGGCTGAGCGCTGAACGCAGCGACGACGCAACAGTCACCTTTGACGACGACTTGTTGGCGGCCGCCAAGACGGACCCCAAGGTGCAGCGCCAGATCGATGGTGAACAGGACCTGTTCACGGCGCGCCGCGAGGCGATGGAACAGCAGATCAGCCTGCTGGGGGAACAAAATGCCCAGATTGGCAACAGGATCGTCGGGATCGAAGCCCAGTTGGAGGCATTAAAGGCCCAGATAGAGATCATCGACGAACAACTGGCCGATCAGCAGCGCCTTCTGGATCAGCAGCTGACGCAATCGCGTCAGGTGTTGGATCTGCGCCGCGAGCGGGCCGATATTCTGGGGCAGAAGGGCCGCTTGGAGGCCGAGATCGCGGAATTGCGAGGCCAGGCGGCCAGCAATGCAATCTCGCTCCTGCAGTTGCGCACGACCCGCCAGGAAGAGGCGGTGACAGCGCAGCGCGACCTGCAATATTCCGCGATCGAACTGTCGGAACGCGCACTTAACCTGCGTGACACGATGTCCCGCCTGGAAGTCCGGGCGCCGATCGGGGGGATCGTTTACGGCTCTCGGGTGTCGGCCCGGCAGTCTGTCGTCCAGCCGGCAGAGGAAATCATGTACATCATCCCGCAGGATGAACCGCTCGTCGTATCGGCCAAAGTCAAAGCCATTGATATCGATGAGGTATCCGTGGGGCAGGAAGTATCGCTCAGATTCTCGGCGTTTGATCAGCGCCGCCGCCGCCCGATGGTCGGCCGGGTTACCAAGATTTCTGCAGACATCATCACGGAAGAATCGACGGGAATGCCATATTATGCCATCGAAATCAGGCCCGAAGACGGTGAATTAGCTTCGCTTGGCGAGGATATCCTGCTGCCCGGCATGCCCGTCGAGGCCTTCATAAAAACCGGCGATCAAACCGCTTTCGCCTATCTGATCGAACCGCTCAAGACATTTTTCAGTCGGGCATTTCGTGAATAGCACATGGCTCGGGAACCTGATTTGCTGTCGGCAGTGGCGTAGTTTCGCAACAGGCATCCCGAAAAGCCGTTGCTTTTCAATGTCAGTATGACCTCCAGAACCAATTCTGTTATGATCCGTCGAGGGCTTTGTGAAGGCACGCCAAAAGTGTCGCGGCATTTCCCGAGAGGCAGAGACAGGATGATACAGTGCAAATGCGACAGCAACAGCGCAAGCGCGCAGTGGTGCCTATGGCGTTTTGGCTTCCGATAGCTATCGGACTTACGGCTTGTACCCCCATCCCCGGATTTGAGCGATCACAGGTTGCGCTTCCGGATCGCTATGCTTTGATTGCGCCAGTATCCGGTGCGGCGGCGATGGATGCGGAATGGGGATTGTCATTCGACGACCCGATATTCGCCGAGATCCTGGCGCGCGGCCTGTCGGACAACCTGACCATTGCCGAGGCTCAGGAAAGGTTGCGCGAAGCGGCGGCAAATCTGCGCCGTTCCGGGTCGGCGGTTTCAGGTGACGGCAGTCTCGAAGTGAGCCAGAACTCGAACGGGGCCTCGGCGGCCGATCTGTCGCTTGATGCGGTCTTTATCGGGTTTGGGCGACAACGGGCGACAACCAGGGCTGCGTCGGCCCGGCTTGATGCGGCCAAACTCGGCACGCTCGATGCACGCAGGTTGGTGATGGCGGAATTGGCTACCTCTTATGTTGACCTGCGCTACTATCAGCAACTCCTGGTTTATCAGCAACAGGATTTGCAGGCCCGTCGCACGGTCCTGCGCGAGGTGAACACCCAGATCGAAAGTGGCGAAGCGACCCGCGTTGACGTCGTCCGCACGCGGGCCCAGGTGGCCGAAGCCGAGGTGCAGATCCCGGTTCTTGAAGCCACGATCATTCAAACACGCAACAAGATTTCGACCCTGCTGGGGCGGCCCGTCGGCAGTCTGGATCTCAACCTTGGTTTTACCGGGGCACAGCCGCAGCCGCGTCTGATGAACAACCCGGGGGTGCCTGCCGATATGGTCCGGGCACGCCCCGATATTCAGCAGGCCGAACGGCTTTATGCCGCTGCCGTGTCGGACATCGATGCGGCCGAAGCGGCCCGTTATCCCCGTTTGACGCTCAGCGGTTCGATCCGTGCCCCGTTTAGCGGAGGCGGCAGCGTCGAGAGTCTCGTCGGCGGTCTCGTTATTCCGGTATTTTCGCAAGACGCTCTGGCAGCCGATGTGCAAGGCGCCCACGCACGCGCCAATCTGGCTTTTCTGCAATGGCGTCGGGCGGTGCTGATGGCAGTCGAGGATGTGGAAAGCAGCCTGATTGCGATGCAGGGCGGCCAGCGGGCGGTGCAGGCCGCGCGTCGGGTCGTGGCGCTGAACCGTGAGGCACTGGAGTTGTCACGCGAACTGCTGCGCAGCGGCGGCAATATCACCGTGATTGATGTTCTTGATCGTGAACGCGCGGTTTCAGAATCACAGATTGTCCTGGCGCGAAGCCTGCGCGATCTGGCGATTAACTACATCACCTTGCGCACGGCGTTGGGACTTGAGGAAGTCTCTGTACTGACAGCGACCGCGGGCTAAAGCGGTTTGCTTTTGATTTGTGGCAATGATCAGCCGGAAGCCCGATGAATTGAATTCGGTGGTAATTTGCCTTGGGGGCAGGGCCGTTCAGAAACCCTGCCGGCCAAGGTCAGCGCAGAAACTCGAAGTCTCGCCCGATTGATACAGACAACACCGGCGATGATGCGCGCCCCACTGTGGTTTCGTCGCGTACGCGATAGCTGACACCTGTGTTCAGATTCCAGTCCCGGGTCAGCGCATAGCTATAGGTGGCGGTCGCATCGGTCTGTGTGACGCGATTTGTAGTGCTGGTCGCATCGGCGACCACATAGCTCAGCCCCAGGCTCAGGCTGGACAGAGAGTTGATGTCATAACTGTATCTGGCGCTGGCCAGCGTCGTAAGCCGGGTTTCATCATCGGCAGCAACCGCCACGCTGCGGTTCAGCCTGACGCTGAAGCTGCCTGTCGGCAGTTCCTGAAACCAGTCGATGGATCCGATCAGCGACACATCGTCGTTTTCGGGCCGCGTCACACCAAGGGTGCCCGACAGACGCCCGGCGGGCAATTCCAGGCTACGGCCGAACTGAAGGCCCAGCCGCTGATCGCCACTGGCATCACGGCTTGCATCCAGAACAGCGTTTGCGGTGCCATTGGGCATGTCATAGCCCAATGCGATCCGACCAGTCAGGCCCTGTGTCCGAGTGTCGCCGGTGGTTTCGCTGGTATCTGTCGAGGTCGATCCAATGGCGGCATCCAGCGTGGCGCGTGGTGAAATCAGGTAAGTGAGCCCAAAGTCCAGATCGCGGGTCGTCCGTTCGGTCTGGACCGCGTTGTCTTCTTCGAACGTGGCATAACTCAGGCTGATGGTTCCGGTCAGTACCGCAGACAGTTGCAACCGCGCCGAGGCACCCAGGTTGGTTCGTTTTGTGTCCGTCAGACCGGGGTCGGTGGTGTCCTGATAGGTGGTGCCGCTGGCCCCCAGATCAAACTGGAATCCCAAGGGTGCGTCGCGCCCGAGGACCAGGGCAGCGCGTGCATCATAAGTGGTGCGCTGGCCCGTGCCTGTCAGGTCGGCAAAATCTTCGGGCAGAACAAAAACACCGTCTTCATCGATGAAAGCGGAAAGAGACCGCAGGGTCTCGATATCCTGTTGGGCATAACTGGCCGACACGTTCAGGGACGCTTGCGCACCCTGGCGTGCATAGGCCAGCGTCAGGGCAGGGGCGTCAAATGCACTGGACGCTTCACCCGATATGCTTTCGAAGCGAAACGCGCTTTCGGCGTCAAGGCGCAGGCTTTGGGTCCGGGTTTCGCTGATAATCCCAAACGACAAGCGGGTCGTGGCAGAGGCACGTTCGCCCGTTGCCGGAACGCTCAAGGTCGTATTGCGCCCCAGATCAAGACCTTGTTCAACCCCGACGATAATCCGGACACCGCCTGTTTCTTGAGCCATGACAGGACTCATTGGCAAGCACAGCGCTCCGATTAGGCCGGAGCGCGCGATCAGTTTTTTGCCCACCATTGTCCTACCTGTTATTCAAACAACCGCCGCTGCGGCACGATGATCACGTCACCGTCTGCCATCACCGTTGCCGTCCCGATTCCCGCACCACGTTCAATTTGATCATAGTTGAGGGTATAAACCTGTTCCTCACCGGTGCGGGATGTGCGCAGCTGAATCCGTTTTGTCGCGGCGAAATTCGAAAAACCGCCCATTTCGGCCAGAAACTGCAGAATTGTTGTGCCGGGTTCTATTTCAATCTTGCCGGGGCTTGTCACTTCGCCAAGGACATAGACAGAAATCAGTACAGGCTCTGCCGGCGCACGCGGCGTGCTCACCACAAGCTCCTGCAAGCCGACGAAAACCGTGGGTGGTTCGGCAAAGTTTGGGGCGAGTCCGGCGCGGATGCTGGCCTGAATCTGGCCAAGTGTCTGACCTCTGGCCGGAACTGACCCCACAAAAGGCACGCTGACTCGCCCATCCGGCAGCACCAGAAGGCTGCGGTTCAGACTGGAGTCTTCCAGCACCTCCAGTTGCAGCGTGTCACCACTGCGTACCTGATATTCGCTTTGGGCGACGGCTGCTGCCGCCAACATCGGCAAAATGAAAAGTGCTGCGATAAATGCACGAAATATTCTCATCGTCATAACCTTCTTGTCCCGGCCCCGGCGCTGTGCAGGGAGTCAACATGTTGTCAGTGTTCACCTTAAGCATTATTGCCGCAGCTTAAAGCAAAACAGCACTTCTCCAAAGGCTGCGCGTGCAAACGTATCACTCTCGCAACAGGACTCAATGAAAGATATGTCGGAAAATCCATGTTGGAGGGCGCCAAGACCGCCGTACGGCGGTCGACGTGTGGACACTGAAGACATCCCGGGATCATGACATTCAACAAAAAGCAGACATATTGTCATGCTAGCGCAGGTGCCGGCGGCAAGGGGGCATTATGAAAATCGGACTTGCCACACCGTCCTGGCCGGGTGGCCGCAATGCAAACGGGATATCCACAACCGTGACGTTTCTTGCCGAGGGGCTTGAAGCTTCGGGTCATGACGTCGCGATTTTTCCGCTTTATGGCGATCCGTCGGATGATCCAAGGGTCGTGGCCTTGCCGCCGTCCCGCCGCCGCCCGACGACCCTGCGGCCCTGACCGAAGCCTGCCGGCATTTGCTGGATGATTTCGATCTGGCCGCAAAACTGGGACAAGCTGCGCGCGAAGATGTCGGCGAGCGGCTTGCACCTGCGAAGATTGCAGAACAATTGTTGCATCTTGCGGAACAGATCATTGCAAATCGGAAGGTGTAAGAGGCCTGTCATATCGCTTGAGTCAGGCCATGAGAAAGTCACATTGCTGCTATTGGCTATTTCGATGCCGGGCTGTTTAATGGCCGGAATGATTGGCCGCCAGAGAATTTTGCCTGGTGTAGTGTATGACTGCCTTTAGAACAGGAGCATTAATTGGCGAAGCGGCGACCACTATTTGTATCCCGTCCCTACCTTCCACCGCTGACCGAAGTTTTACCGCTTCTGGAGGAAATCTGGGACAGCCGGCAGTTGTCGAACAACGGCCCGATGGCGCAACGGTTCGAGGCCGCGATCGGGCAGTATCTTGGCGTCGATCATGTGTCGCTGGTGGCAAACGCCTCTTTGGGTCTCGTGCTGGCGCTGATGCAGCATGGTGTCGCCGATGGCGAAGTGATCACGACACCATTTTCCTTTGTGGCAACCGGGCATGCGATCCGGTGGGCAGGCGCGACCCCGGTTTTTGCGGACATTGATCCTCAAACCCTCAATCTTGATCCGGCGCAGGTCGAGCGGCAGATAACTGCACAGACACGGGCCATCTTGCCGGTTCATACCTTTGGTACGCCCTGTGATGTCGTCGGTCTCGAAGCAATTGCAAAGCGCCACAATATTCCGCTGATCTATGATGCTGCCCACGCCTTTGGTATCCGCGACGGGGCGCAATCCATCCTTGCCCACGGCGATATGTCAGTCTTGAGCTTTCATGCGACAAAAGTGTTCAACACGTTTGAAGGCGGGGCCGTGATTGCCCGCAGCCGGGAGGCCAAACTGGCGATTGACCGGCTCTGCAACTTTGGAATCGTGGATGAAACCCAAGTCGTCTCGATAGGGCTGAATGCCAAGATGAGCGAGTTCAACGCGGCCATCGGTCTTGCGCAATTGCCGCATGTTGATGCGGCAATCGCTGCGCGCGCGGCGATTGCCCGACGCTATGCCAAGCATTTTAAGGATATCGCCGGGGTGCACTGTGTCTGCATGCCGAACGGAAGCGGGAAGAATTACTATGCCTTTCCGATCTTGCTGACGGATGCGTACCACGAGGACCGCGATGCCCTGAATGCGCGACTGAAAACCCATGATATTTTTGCCCGGCGATATTTTTATCCGCTGATTTCGGACTTTCCGATGTACCGCGATCTGCCCTCGGCGAACCCGGCACGACTTTCGATTGCAAAACGCGTCACCTCCCAGATCCTCTGCCTGCCGATTTTCCCCGAGCTGGGCCGCGACGATCAGATGGAGGTGATCGATCTGGTTTGTGCCCGATGAGTGTCAACTGGCCGATGCTCAGATGGGGTGGCCATCGCCTGTTATCAGGCATCTCTCCCGATATCCGATCCGTGGCGCACCGAGAGTTCGACCTCTGCCCGGCAGAAACGGCCAGCGCCCGGCCGGCGATCTATCAAGACGGGGCGTTGGACAAAGTCACCGGGCTTTCGCCCTGGCGCACCTGGGAAAGCGAGCATGCTCTGATCCGGGGGGGGCAGGGCAGTCATGCGGCGACCAAGGCCTATCTGATTGACGATGTGATGCTTTCAGGCGCGTTCCTGTACAAGAAGGCTGCCAAGGCAAAGCCCGGCTATGGGGATGAAAAGATCTGGGGCCCGGCTGGCCCGAAGACACACCTGAATGACGCAAGTTTGGTGTCGTGTTACGGGGGAAGTCGGTTTTTTGGTCCATTCCTCAAAGACAGCATGGTGCTTGAGCTATTACCTGACCCGGATGCCGCAAGGATTGTCATGCAGACAAAATCCTATGGCCATGAGTCGGGATATCGCAGCATCCTGTCCCTGCCAGAACCGCCACTTGTGCATCGGGGTCGGATCCGGCGGCTGACACTCTACGATGACTTTGGCCAGAACTCTCTGAAGGCAAAGCGGTATCGCATCTTGCGGGACCGTTTGCGCGATCGTTTCGCTGACTCGGCAGACCCCGCAGCTGCGGGAGTCTATCTCAAACGCGGGGCCACTGGTGAAAGTCGATTGTTGACGAATGAGGTTGCGATCGAAAACCGGCTTGCAAGCCTTGGCTTTGATATCGTGGAACCTGCGGTGCTTGATGCGGCAGAGATCGCGCGGCGAACGATGGGGGCCCGGATTGTTGTCAGCGTCGAAGGCAGCCACATCGCCCACGCCGTCTATACGATTGCCGATGACGGGACCTTTGTGGTGTTGCAGCCCCCCGATCGTTTTGCAATGGCATTCAAGGAATTTGCCGATAGTCTTGAACTGGGGTTCGCTTTTCTGGTGGGTGACCCGGCCCCGGGTGGCTTCACCGTTGATCTGGATGATCTGAACGCAATGGTGGATCGGCTATCGTGACAAGCAGGCAAACCCCGACCGAACTCATCCTGTTGCCATCACTCACGGCGCACCACGGCCCGCAGGGTGGGCTGGTCCTGACCCAAAAATACATGAATGGCGCCGCCGCCTTTGCAAAGCACTGGCCCGGCCCTGTCAGCAGTCTGGTGAAGTTGAGCGGTACCCCGACGACCGATATGGATCATGTCGAAATCCTGCCGGGTAGCGCCCTTACAAGCCTGGAACAGCGACCGACAGATCCCGATGCCTTGGCGCAGCGGTTGGCTGGCGCGGCGGTCGTTCTGGGGTTCCTGTCGCGGTATGAGGCGCCGGTGCTGGCACTCTGTCAGCGGATCGGAGTGCCGATTGTGTTCACCAGCGAATATTCACCCAAGACCGAACGCCAGATTGTCGATTCTCAGACGCAAAACCCGCTGCTGCGGTTGCGTCGCAAGATCTGGATTTCACAGTCAGATCGGGTACGCCGAGGGATGTTGCGGCAAGCTGCGGGACTGCAATGCAGCGGCACCCCGACACATGACAGCTATCAGGGGATCAACCCGCATACGCTGTTGTTCTTCGACAACCGGGTTCCCGAAGCGGCGGTGATTTCCGACGCCGCGTTCGAGGAAAAGATCAAGGCTCTGAAAACGGGTCGTCCGCTGCGTCTGGTGTTTGGCGGGCGCCTGATTGCGATGAAGGGCGTGATGGATCTGCCCCAGGTAGCGGCGGAACTGCGCAAGCGCGACGTGCCGTTTTCACTGGATGTCTATGGCAGCGGTCCTCAGGAACAGGAACTGGCGGCGCAGATTGCAGTGCGCGGGCTGTCAGACCATATGGTCATGCGCGGAGTGCTGGATTTCGCAACCGGCTGGGTTCCCGCACTCAAGGCAGATACTGATCTGTTCGTCTGCTGTCACCCGCAGGGCGATCCATCCAGCACCTATCCCGAGGTGATGTCCTGTGGTGTCCCGATCGCGGGCTATGATAACGAGGCGCTGCGGGGGATCATTGCACATTCAAATGGCGGCTGGGCGACGCCGATGCAAAGACCCGCGCGGTTGGCAGATGTCATTGCCCGGTTGCACCATGATCGCACCGATCTGGCGGCGGCCGCCCGACGCGCCCGGGACTTTGCCTGCCAGCACGCGTTTGAACCGACAATGCTGCGGCGTGCGGCACATCTTTTGCAGGCCAGCCGGTTGCCCGATGACATCAATCCCGCCAGACGGGCTGCGACATGACGATTACCACTGGCGACCTGGCTAAGGACCGGCGGTTCCAAACAGTCCGGCCATTGCGCTGACGGCGCATCAACATGCGAGGCCGCATCCCGTCTGAAATCGCTTGCAAAGACAGGGGGAAAGTCAGGGGGCCTGAATGACCAGAGGCTGCTCCTGACATCCCTTCATGGCCCACAAGGGGCGGGGAAGGGGCCGAAAGCCGCAATTTGAAGACGCCACCGAATCCTGTTGGCCACTGACAACAGCGGCGTCACGTAAATTTTACTAAATGAATCAGATGCTTATAAAAACTGATAATGGTAATTATGTTAATAAAGCGCGACGGGCGCTGCGGTGTGAAATCTACTGTTCGTTCGTTTGAACTTTCTTCTGGCGCGGCTTGCGCTGCATCTTGCCGCGATCTTTTGGTGGCTCAGCCAATCCGGCATCTGCAATCATGCCGGTAGTTCTGCCGCCAACATCGGCACGGGCGGTTCGTGTTTTGATCGTTGCCTGCGTGCCGGGTATCGGGGTGGTGAGCGGCACATCCGGGCTGACCGCCTGTTGTCGTGGTTCAAGCGCTGCTTCACATGCGGCTATGAAGCGGCCCATCAAAGCCCCTGCTGCCAGCCAGGTGATAGGTGTCAACCCGGCATTGGGCAACATGTCAATCAGGTTGGCAGACAGAACAATCGCAAGCCCGGACGTCGCGATTGATATGTCCAGTCGGCGCCGATTGAGCGACAAAAGCATGATCGGGATGGTAAGCAGGCCAAACTGCGCAATATAGCCTACCCATCCGGATGTCCCGATAGTGATCACCCAGATACCGTCTGTGACGCTCAGGTCTCGCCCTGAATCTTCATCAAAAATTCTGTTGCGCCCCCAACTGCCCCACCCAAGAATCGGTCGTTCATTGGCCTTCGTCAGCAGGCTATCTTCGTTGTCCAACCGAAACTTGAGCGATTGTGCGCGTTCGGTATTACGTTCCAGAACCCACTCATAGACGGCATCGGTCGGCACATATCCGGCACCGCGCAACATCGGATAGAGCAGGACCACTGTGGCGACCGTCGCCGCCAGGACCAGCTGGCCTCTCACGCGTGTCAGAACGGCAAAGGGCAGCAGGCCCAGTGTGATCATCAGCGCACCGAGGCTTTTCGCAAGGACAAGGGTGAACAGGAGCCAGCCAATGAAGAATACCCAGATCGTGGATTTTGCCGCCCCTTCTTTCAGATGCCTCCAAAGCGCAGTCGTCGCCAGAACGGACATTGACAGAAAAATCCCGAGCGAGAGGCCGTGTTCAAAGAAGACCAGCGGCCGGAACCCGCCGGCGCGCATATGTTGCAGAAATGAACTCGAGACAAAGCCATAGATCACCCGGTTGAGCTGCGGACTCATCCGGATCTCCCAGAGGGCGAGAAGTGCATAGCCGACCATTGTGTAGCACAGCACCCGCAGAAGGATCACATGGCTTTCCGGCGTGTTCAGAAATCGGCGGCCAAGTAAAAAAGGCAGGAGTGAAAAGATCGTTGTGCCGATCACGGAGAAGGCATCATAGAGCCGCAGGCCGGGCACGACGCGGGGGCCCGCAATGATCGGGTCCTGATTAAAGATAACCGTCAAGACCGGCGTTATGATTATCATGGACAGCAATATCCGGGCAATCCAGATTGCCCTGGATCGGCGCGGTGGCACAGTTTTCCTGATTTCAAAATCCTGGACCTCGGGCGTGGTTTGCCAAGGGGTCGGTCTGCGATCTGCCCGCACCTTCAAGTAACACATGATGGCGGCCGAGATCGCAATAACCTCATATCGGCCAATCGTCGGGAATGCCGGAAAGTCAAACCCAACCCGCGAGGGCAGCAGAACATAGCCCAGCACCATTGACCACACCAATGCAGGTACCAATGGTTGCTTTCGAAAGATGAAATAGGTCACCAGTGGCCAGGAATAGAACACAAGATAGGCAAACGCGTTGGGCATGGCGGGATTGAACCATCTTGTGCTGGCAGCGACCAGTGAAAAGGCATTGACTGGTCAGTTCATGGCCCTTCGGGGCGCATTGGTTGCAATAAGGCTGGATTTCCGGCGCTGCGTGCCAAATAAACGGCAGGACGCAATTTCAATACTACCACGCGTGTCTGCAAGGACCGACAGACTCTGGCTTCGAATGGTTGCTTGCCAAGGACTTTCATGACTGAATCCACAGCCATTGCCGTCGTTTTGATAGGCCGCAACGAAGGGGATCGTCTGCGGCGGTGCCTGGCCTCTGTCCCGGCTTTTGTAACACGGGTTGTCTATGTGGATTCCGGCTCGACTGACAACAGTATCGCGGCCGCCGTTGATGCGGGTGCCGATGTCGTAGAACTGGACATCACCCAGCCATTTACCGCTGCCCGGGCGCGCAATGCGGGCTATGCGACGCTGTCGCAAGGTGTACCTGTGGAGTTGGTGCAATTTGTCGATGGCGATTGCGAGATTCAGCCAGGCTGGATAGAGACCGCCCGCGATTTCATGCTCCGGACACCCAAGGCAGCGGTTGTCTGCGGCAGGCGGCGAGAACGGCTCCCCCAAGCCAGTGTCTACAACCGTCTGTGCGATTCCGAATGGGATACGCCAATCGGCCGGGCCAAGGCGTGTGGCGGCGACGCACTCATGCGGTGCGAAGCCTTTGATGCTGTCGGCGGGTTTGACCCGACCCTGATTGCCGGCGAAGAGCCGGAGTTGTGCCTGCGGTTGCGCCGTGCGGGCTGGGAGATCTGGCGGATCGATGGCGAAATGACCTTGCATGATGCCGATATGACCCGCTTTGGCCAATGGTGGAAACGGGCGCGCCGGGCTGGATATGCGGGGGCCGAAGGCGCCGCGATGCATGGCACGCCGCCCGAACAACACGGTGTTGCGACCACTTTGCGATCATTGCTGTGGGGGGTGTTCTTGCCGCTTGTCGTGTTGCTGGGAGTCACAATCACGCCGTGGACGCTTGCCTTGTTTCTGGCTTATCCCGCGCAGGTTATCCGGCTGGCCCTGCGCGAGGGCCTCGGGCAGCGGGACGGATGGGAACGGGCCTTTTTCTTGACATTGGGCAAATTCCCCGGAGCCTTGGGTGTCCTTGAATATTGGTGGCGCCGGATCACCCGGCAAAAGATCGCGCTCATCGAATACAAATGATGCAAGGTCTCAGGGCCGCAACGCGCCGTGTTTCCCCTGCCCGCGCAATATCTGCAACAGCCAGGCGGCTTCGGTGTCGATGTTGAAATCTGTGGCAATCACGGAGCGACCCGCCTGACCCATGCGCTTGCACAGGGCCGGGTTCGCCAGCAACTGGTCGATACGATCTGCGAGGGTATCCACGTCACCCGGCGAGATCACATAGCCCGTCACCCCGTCTTCGACCAGTTCGGGCACGCCGGCAACCCGCGAGGCGATGACCGGGATATGGCTTGCCATTGCCTCCATCAGAACCACCGGGACACCTTCGGCAAAGCTGGGCAGAACCAGCAAGTCGGCGTCTTCCAGCATGGCAGCGACGGCATCCTGTGCCTGATACCCGGAAAACGTGACCGCGCCAGACACCGCCAGGGCTTTGGCCCGGGTTTCCAGCCCTGCACGCGCCGGACCGTCACCCACCACCGTCAATGTGGCATCGGGATGTTTTGCAAAGGCGGCGGCAAAGGCATCCAGCAGCAGCGGCACGCCCTTGACTGCATCCAGCCGCCCTACAAACAAAAGACGTTTCCCAAACTTGCCCCGGGGTTTGCGGCCATAATTTTCAGGCTGCACACCACAATGCACGATACTGATTTTGGACCAATGGGCCTGATCCGAGAACAGCATCAGCTGTGACCGGCAGAAATGGCTGATGCTGACGATGTATCTGGCACGCGCACTTTTTTCGTCGATCCGCCAGCGCATCGGCTCAAAGAAAATCGCAGGCCCGTGTTCGGTAAAGCTGAATGGGATTCCCGAAATTTCGCTGCAGAGCATCGCCACGGAACAGCTGGAATTGCCGAAATGGTTGTGCAGATGCACAACCCCCTTTTGCTTCAGGTGCTGGGCCAGCACGCCGGCCTCAAGAAAGTAGAACAGCTGATACAGCAGGGCTTTGGCACCCGGTGACCGGGTGCGAACTGCCAGACGCAATGCCGAAAACCACCGCCCCGGGGCACGGCGTATTGCGGCCAGATGGGCCCTGATCAGGCGCAGTGGTGCGCGGGCCTGTTCCAGGACACAGAAAGTTGCGGCTTCTTCAGCCTTCTGATCGGAGCCCACGACATCCTTCGGGTCGGCCCGGCGTATGGTACATGTCAGGATGTCCGCCCCCAGCCCCCGCAAGGCGGCAACCTCGCGCTGGATGAAAGTGTGGGACACCTTCGGATATTCTCCGGTCAGATAGGCGATTGGACCGCCAGTTCTATCTGTCTGCGGGTTGAATGTCGGATGGGCCATCGGCGGAGATACTCATGGTTGATCGATTTCAGAAACTGCAGGTGTAAAAATCCGGGCCAGAGACATCACTGTGGCGGGGTCGGTATGGCAGTATTATCGCCCCCGGGTCCAGTCTGCGGTACCACGCCGCAGCCGTACGGTCACATGCACTGCCAGGTAGACGGCAATCCCGAGCGGGGCGGCAATACACAATCTGGCCAAACCGCGCACGCCAAGCGGGGCTTTCGCCTCGTGCGCGGTCAAGGCGGGGTAGCGCTGGCGAACTTCGGCGACGCCCGCATCCTGCCTGCGGCGCACCCGGACCAGATTGGCGAACCCTTCGGCCATTGGCCAATGGTACAGGGCGGGCACCTCGATCCGGTCCTGCGGCGCGAACTGCAGGCGCACGAACGTATCGTCCGAGATGATATCGGGGAATGTCGTCCAACGCGCCCGCCCAGACCGGTTGACCGCAAACAGCCCCGCCCCTACCGCGCCGCCCTTGACGAACGGCAGCCGGGTCCAGACCCGTCCATAGGCCCGTGTGACCCAGGACCTTGCGCGCATCACTGCGATCGTGCCGGTTGCATAGCGCGGGATCGGCACATCCAGCGCCTGCCGCAGCTGTCCCAGAAGTGCCGGGTCACAGCGCACATCGGCATCCAGATAAACCAGACTTGCCCCATGTGAACGCTGTTCGGCCGCGTTCAGGGCGCCCAATTTGCCGCCTGCAGGCAGGTCCAGCACGATCAGATCCCAGTTCCGGCCCCGAAACTGCGGGCAATGATCACGCGACACGGCAACGGTGCGGTCGGTACAGGCGTTGGCCGCAACAATGACCTCGATCCGTCCTGCGGTCTGATCTTGCGCCAGCAGGGACGCCAGACAATCGGCGATGTATTTTTCCTCGTTGCGTGCGGCAATGAGCACGCTCAATGCAATCCCTGAATCGACGTCATCTGTCGTATCGGTCAAAATCTTTGCCATTCTTTACAACAACCATTGTGGCACAGTTGGGCCATATTCAGATAGTATGTGCCGGTTCCGGGATTATTGCCCAGACGCCAAAGGTCAAGTGGGCCTGACTATGGTTTACATGGCACAGACAAGAACAGGGTAGACGATGAACAACGCGCTTGATCACGAGGGTCGACAGTCACCGGCGCCCGGAGAGTTGTCACTGGTCAATTGCCCGACGCAAGCGGCTTTGCTGGATGACCTGTCGCAATGCATGCAGGAACGACGAGGCTTCAGCGTTGCGACGCTCAACCTTGATCACATTGTGAAAATGCGCAGCGACCCGGTGTTTCGGGATGCCTATCACCGACATAGCCATGTGGTTGCCGATGGCAATCCGATCGTCTGGCTGTCGCGTCTTGCAGGTCATCAGATAGACTTGGTGCCAGGATCGGAACTGATTGTGCCGCTGGCTGCGCTGGCCGCCGAGCTGAACGTTCCGGTGGCGATGCTGGGATCCACACAGGAAACCCTGGATGCGGCAGCGACAGCACTGAACCGGCAGTTCCCGGCCCTGCGGATCGTCGCCAGGATTGCCCCGCCACAGGGGTTTGATCCGGCGGGGGGCATGGCGGCCGATGCGTTGGCACAGATCGGCGGTTCGGGCGCGGGTCTGTGTTTTATCGCCCTGGGTGCGCCAAAACAGGAAGTGTTTGCAATCGTCAGGGGGCATGCCTTGCCGGGATGCGGCTTTGTCTCGATCGGGGCCGGACTGGATTTCATCGCAGGGACCCAGGTGCGGGCGCCACGCTGGGTTCGCCGGATCGCGATGGAATGGCTCTGGCGCATGTTGAGTAACCCAAAACGACTGGCACGGCGGTACTGGGGTTGTATCGTTATTCTGCCGGATCTGGCATTGCGATCGCTTGCGGCACGCCGGTTGGCGGCCTCTGACAGTGCCGGTCAGCTCTAGATCATCCGGCCGCATTCTCCTTCATCAGAGGCCTGCCGCCGGGGTCATCGGCGCGATTTCGCGTCAAATTTCCAGTCTGGAATGCTTGCTGGTGTCGACCTGCGGTAATTGCCATATTCTTGTCAGTTTTCTACGTTTAGCTCACGAGCAGCCAAGAAGCGCAAAACCGCAATGTATGATGACGCAATGTTGACCGATCCGGATGAGCCGGAGGCCGAGATGCCGGTTCCAGATCATCTGGTCGGTACCCGTGCGGCGTTGTTCTATCTGCTTCAGGGCAAGCCGGCGGCAAAACCGTCCCTTCCGAAACGATTGCCGGATGCCCCCGTGGCAAAGCGTCACGCGACCTTTCAGCATGCGTCTGCCGCGCGCGGCTCCGACCTTGGCAGTGTCCTTCTTCAGGACAATTTCATCTTTTTTTCTGCCGCCGAAAGACGTGCCTAGTTGGTCATTTCAACCGTGACTCTCGCCTGTCATGAGTGTTTTATTGACTCCAAAAAATAAGGCAAATTTCATTCTGACATCGCGGGCTTGTGACCCGGCATTGCCCCGATTATGCCAAAAGCGATTATTATGGTGTGACAATCTGCGGAACAAGAAAGTAACAAGTTATGGACGGACGTGAAACCGATATTGCAATCGTTGGCATGGCGGCGCATCTGCCCGATGCTGGCGAAATACGAGCATATTGGCGCAACCTGCGGGACGGCAAAAGCGCCATTCACCGGCTGGATGAGGCCGCATTGCTGGCCGCAGGCGAAACCCCCGACCGGATCAGACATCGCAACTATGTGCCTGCCGCTGCCAGTCTCGACGGCTTCGAGATGTTTGATGCCGATTTCTTCGGGCTGAGCCCCAAGGAAGCCGCCATCATGGACCCGCAGCATCGTCAGTTTCTCGAGGTTGCCTGGGAAGCTTTTGAAAACGCAGGCCACCCGCCCGAGAATTTTGCGGGGTCTGTCGGGGTTTTTGCCGGTTGCGGCATGGGCAGCTATTTCTATTTCAACGTCTGTTCGAACCCTGATCTGGTGCAAAATACCGGCATGTTCCTGTTGCGCCATACTGGCAACGACAAGGATTTCCTGTCCACCCGGGTCAGTCATGTGTTCGATTTGCGCGGTCCGTCGATCAACTTGCAGACTGCCTGTTCGACCTCGCTGGTGGCAACGCACTATGCCTGTCAGGCCTTGCTGAACGGTGAATGCGACATGGCGCTTGCCGGTGGTGTGACCGTCGAACTGCCGCAGGGCCGCGGTTATATCTTCGAGGATGGCGAGATATTGTCGCCCGATGGCGAGTGTCACGCCTTTGACCACCGTGCTCAGGGCACCGTCTTCGGATCCGGGGCCGGGGCGGTCGTTCTGCGCCGACTGGCGGATGCCGAGGCGGACGGCGATCATATCTGGGCGGTAATCAAAGGGTCCGCCGTCAACAACGATGGCGCTGCCAAGGCCGGATATCTGGCCCCCAGCGTCGGCGGGCAGGCCCAAGCGATTGCCGAGGCACAGGCCATCGCCGGGGTGACGGCCGACACGATCGACTATGTCGAATGTCATGGTACCGGCACCTATCTGGGCGATCCGATCGAAGTCGCTGCCCTGACCGAGGCATTTCGCGAGACCACTGACGAAACCCGGTTCTGCCGGATCGGATCGGTCAAGACCAACATCGGTCATCTGGACACCGCCGCAGGCGCTGCCAGCCTGATCAAGACCGCCCTGTCGCTGCATCACCGCCAGATACCACCCAGTTTGGGCTATGAGGCACCGAACCCGGCAATCGATTTTGACAACAGCCCTTTCAGCGTCAATGACAAGCTGACCGACTGGGTCTCGCACAAGGGTCCGCGGCGCGCCGGGATCAATTCACTTGGTGTCGGCGGCACCAATGCGCATGTCGTGCTGGAAGAAGCCCCGGCAAGAGCCAAATCAGGGCCGTCTGATTGGCCGTTCCAATTGCTGGTTGTGTCTGGCCGGTCGCGCGGGGCGTTGGATGACAACGCCGCTGCCTTGGCCGAATATTTGCGCACGCATCCCGATCTGCCTCTGGCCGATGTGGCCTATACACTGAAAGAAGGTCGCCGCAGCTTTGAGAAACGCCGGGTGCTGGTGGCCGAAACGCCAGCCGAGGCCGCCGCGCTTCTGACAGCCAATGACCCCCGCAGGGTGTTCACCCATAGCGTGCTGGATGCCCCCGAGATGGTGTTCATGTTCCCCGGCGGTGGGGCGCAATACGTCAATATGGCGCGCGATCTGTACGAGACCGAGCCGGTATTTCAGGACTGGATGGATCGCGGACTGGATAATCTGCAACCAAAGCTCGATTATGATATCCGGGCCCTGTGGATGCCTGAAGAGGCGGAAAAGGCGGCAGCGGTCAGACAGCTGCAGCGGCCGTCGGTGCAGCTGCCACTGATCATGATCACCGAATATGCCCTGGCGCAGCTGTGGATGTCCTGGGGCGTACAGCCTGCGGCACTGGTGGGCCACAGCATGGGCGAAAACACAGCCGCCTGTCTGGCCGGCGTGATGTCGTTTGAGGATTGTATCGGGCTGGTGCATTTGCGCGGTCAGTTGTTTGATACAATCCCCGCGGGTGGCATGCTGAGCGTCCCGCTGCCGTTGGCCGACCTGCAACCGCTGATGGGCGACGGGCTGGATGTGGCCAGTCTGAACGCACCGGGTCTGACGGTTGTATCGGGTCCGCAATCAGAGCTGGACGCACTGGCCGGGCGCCTGACCGCCCAGGATATCGACAGTCAGCGTATCCAGATCGATATTGCCGCCCATTCGCGGATGCTGGAACCAATTTTGGGCCGCTTTGGTGATTATCTGGCGTCCATCACCCTGAGCCCGCCGTCGATCCCGATCATCTCCAACCGCAGCGGCGACATCCTGACCGATGCCGAGGCGACCGACCCCGCCTATTGGGTGGCCCATCTGCGTAACACGGTGAACTTTGCTGATTGCATCACCACGCTCAGCCAGAGGCCCGACCGGGTCTATCTGGAGGTTGGGCCGGGCAAGGCGCTCAGCTCGCTGACCCAGGCGCATGGTGCGGTGCCGGGTCAGCAAGTGATAAGCAGCTTGCGCCACCCCGAACAGGATATCGCGGATGATGCCTATTTCATCAGTGTTGTCGGGAGGCTCTGGGCACTTGGCGTTGCAATTGACTGGGCCCCGATCTGGGGCGAAGCAAAGCGTCAGCGCCTGCCGCTGCCGTCATATGCGTTTCAACGCAGTCCCTATTTCATCGCCCCCGGCAAGGCGCAGCTTGCGGCCCCTGCCGCACTGCCGATGCGCATTGCGGATCCGGATCAATGGGCCTGGCGCCCGGTCTGGCATCAGCGACTGGCCGCAGTTGACATCGCGGCTGACGGGACTTTGGGCGACACCGCCGCACCGCAGACCTGGCTGATCTTCATGGACGAGGCAGGTCTGGGGCAAAAGCTGGCCAAACGGCTGCGTGCTGCGGGCCATACCGTGACCGAAGTGCACGCCGGCGACAGTTTCGGTCGCGATACTGCGGGCAACTATGCACTGGCACCCGAACGCGGGCGCGAAGGTTATGATCTGCTGATCGCAGATCTTGTCGCACATGGTACAGCCCCATCGCGTATCGTGCATATGTGGCTGGTCACGGCCGCCGAAACTTTCCGGCCCGGCAGCAGCTTTTTCCATCGCAATCAGGAGCAGGGTTTTTACAGCCTGATGTTTCTGGCGCAGGCGCTGAGCGATGAAAGCCTGCCCAAACCGCTGCATATCACCGTCGTGACCAATGGAGCCGCGCAGGTTCAGGATGAACCGCTGCCCTATCCCGCCAAAACCACCGTGATGGGGCCGGTCCGGGTGATCCCGCATGAATTGCCGGGCGTGACCTGCGCCACACTCGATATCCCGCTGCGACAGATGGCGGGCCGCCGTTTTGGCCGGGCGCAAGGCGGCGATGACCTCGCGCCGCTGGCCGACCGCATGATGTACGATCTGCTGGCGGTACCCGGCAATACCACCGCGGCTTACCGTGGCGACAAGCGGCTGGAGCTGTCATTTCGGCACATGCCGTTTCCGCCGGCCGCAGAGCTGGGTTTGCGTGATGGCGGCATCTGCCTGATCACCGGTGGTTTTGGCGGCATCGGTTTGACGCTTGCCGAAGATCTGATCGTGAAAAGGAACGCCAGGATCGTCCTGCTGGCACGCAACCCGTTACCGGATGCGAAAGACTGGGACGCCTATCTGCGTGATCATGGCCCGTTTGACGCAATCTCGCGGCGGATTTCGGCGGTCCAGCGGCTGCAGGCCCTTGGCGCCGAGGTGATGATTATCGCCGCAGATGTCTGCAATCTGGAAGATATGCGTGCTGCCGTGCACCAGGTCAGGGACCGGTTTGGCAGGATTGACGCCGTTGTTCATGCCGCGGGCGTCATTGATGACGCCCCCTTGCTGACCAAGGACCAGTTCGCGGTTGAAGCTGTCTTTGCCCCCAAGATCCACGGCACCCAGGTGCTGAATACGCTTTTCCCTGATGGCACCCTTGATCTGCTGGTGCTGTTCTCGTCTTCCAGCACGGTGACGGCCCCGGCAGGCCAGATCGATTATGTGGCTGCCAACGAATTTCTGAATGCCTTTGCCAAAAGCAGGCGGGGCGGCAAGACCAAGGTGATCGCGATCAACTGGGGAATCTGGGCCGAGGTGGGTATGGCCGCCGATGCCGTGGCTGAACGGCTGGGCGATCAGCCACCTGCCCCGCGCCTGCCTGTTGACGCACCGCTGCTGGATGAAACCACGTTTGATGCCGCTGGCAACCGTCTGTTCGTTGCAAAGTACGGCGTCGACCGCTGGGTGCTTGATCAGCATCGCACCGCGGCCGGCGCCGCAATACTGCCTGGCACCGGTTATCTGGAACTGATTGCCGAGGCGCTTCGGGCACAGGGTGAAACCGACCCTTACGAGGTCAGTGATCTCTATTTCTTCCGCCCCCTGGAGGTGCCTGATACCGGCACCCGTGACATGCGTCTGCGCCTGACAAGATCAGATGCCGGCTATGCCGTGACAATCCAGTCGGACGTGATGTCAGGTGGTCGCGCCGGGTTTCAGTTGAATGCCCAGGCGAATATCTCGCTGGCCAAGTTGACCCGGCCTGCTGCCGTTGATCTGGCTGCGATCCGCGCCCGCTGCACCGATCAATCTGCCGACGATCCTACTGGCCATGTATCGCCGCAAGAGGCGCATCTGGCCTTTGGGCCGCGCTGGCGGGTGCTGCGGACAATGGCCTACGGCGCAGACGAAGGTCTGGCCTATCTGCGCCTGCCCGACGCGTTCCATGAAGATCTGACAGCCGGCTATCTGTTGCATCCCGCGCTGCTGGACCTTGCGACGGGCTGGGCGATGAAACTGATAAAGGGATATCGCGCCACCCATCTGTGGGTGCCGGTATCCTATGCCAGCGTGCGGATTTTTTCTCCCCTGTCTGCCGAAGCCTACAGCCACGTCCGTCTGGCCGACGGCAATGACGGCCCTGGCGATTTTGCCGCCTTTGACGTGCTGATCTGCGATGCCGCCGGAAATGTCTGTATCGAGATCAAGAAGTTTACCATTCACCGGCTGGCAGCCGGCCTGGTCGCGGCAAAGGGGCCAACAACCACCGAGATCGAGTTTCTGGATGCCGACAGCGGCGCCAACAAGCCGTTGTCGGCGGCCGAAGAACGGTTGCAGCACAATGTGTCGCAGGGGATCCAGCCCGCTGAAGGTGCCGATGCCTTTGCCCGTGCCTTGCAGGCCGGGTACAGTCAGGTGGTGATCTCATCGCTTGATCTGCCAACACTGATTGATCAGGCCAATCGGGCCGATGGGGCCGATGCAGGCGATGGGCAAAAGTTCCAGCGCCCCGAACTCGACAATGATTATGTCGCTCCGGCTACCGATATCGAACGCACGCTCGTGGGCTTCTGGGAAGACCTGTTGGGCGTCGACCAGGTCGGTACGGCGGACAGTTTCTTTGATCTGGGCGGGCATTCGCTGATCGCAGTGCGTCTGTTTGCGATGATCAAGAAGGCCTATCGCACCGAATTTCCGATCTCGGTCCTGTTTGAAGCCCCGACGATTGCGCAATGCGCCGCCCTGATTGCGGAACGTACTGGCGGCGACAGCGACATTACCCCGGCAGGAGAAGACCGCCCTGCCAAACCCAGCGCGCGCCGCTTCACCCACCTCGTGGCGATGCATAACGGCGAAGGCGGGCCGAAAACGCCATTCTTCCTGGTGGCGGGGATGTTCGGCAATGTGCTGAACCTGCGCCATCTGGCCAATCTGATGGGAAAGGATCGGCCGTTCTATGGATTGCAGGCGCGTGGGCTTTACGGTGATCAACCGCCGCATGAGACGCTGGTAGAGGCCGCCGCTGACCAGATCGCCGAACTGCGGCAGGTGCAACCGCATGGACCATATCTGCTGGGCGGATTTTCGGGCGGCGGTCTGACAGCCTATGAAATGGCGCGTCAGCTTGAGGCCGCAGGCGAAACCATCGCCATGCTGGTGATGCTCGATACGCCGCTGCCGATGCGCCCCTACCTAAGTCGCATCGACAGGGTTGCGATCAAGCTGCAGGACATTCGGCGCAAAGGGCCCGGATATTTTGCAGAATGGGCGCGCAACCGCATTGCCTGGGAAATCGCAAAACGCCGTGGCAGCCAGCCCGTGGTCGAAGCCGAGAACAAGTTCCACGATGCTGCGATCGAGGCCGCTTTCCGCAATGCCTTGCCGCATTATGACCTGCAGTCCTGGACCGGTCCGGTGGCGCTGTTTCGCCCGCCGCTTGACCGCCATTACAAGGTGCGCGGCGGCCAATGGGTCAGCGCGGCCAGGGAATATGTCTATGATGACAACGACTGGACCCGGTTCACTCCCGCCATTCAGGTGATCGAGGTGCCGGGGGATCACGATTCCATGGTTCTCGAACCCAATGTTCGGGTGCTGGCCACCAGGTTGAAGGCCGTCATTCTTGCGGCGGAACAGAATCTGATGACTCCCGATGCGCCCGAGATCACCGAAGACGTGGCAGCGGAATGATGACAGATCGCCCCACCGTCCTGACCATTGTGCTGAATTACAAGACCCCTGAAATGACCCTGCGCGCGGCCGCGGCGGCGGTGCGGGCGATGGACGACATTGCCGGGCGGCTGATCATCGTCGACAACGATTCACGGGATGGATCATTCGAAGCATTGGTCGCCGGGGTCGCCGCCCATGGCTGGGACCGGGTCCGGGTTGTGCAGTCGGGGCACAACGGTGGCTTTGGCGCGGGTAACAATTTTGGCATTCAGTGCGGGCTGCGCGACAGCGAACCGCCTGACTATGTCTATATCCTGAATTCAGACGCATTCCCCGACACAAACGCGATCAAGGTATTGCTCGCGCACATGGAAACGACCCCCGGCACGGGTCTCTGTGGCAGCTATATTCATGGCGAAGACGACGACTGGCATTGTACCGTGTTCCGGTTTCCCACAATCTGGAGCGAACTGGAGGGGGCCGCCTCTACGGGCCCGATCACCCGGCTGTTCAAGCGCTATGTGATCCCGCAGCCGTTGCCGGACGGCCCCAAGGTGGTCGATTGGCTGGCCGGTGCCAGCATGATGATGCGGTACAAGACGCTGGCACAGATCGGCCTGTTTGATGAAACCTTCTTTTTGTATTTCGAGGAAACCGACCTTTGCCGCCGGGCAAAACTGGCGGGTTGGCCAACAGTCTATCTGCCCGACAGCCGGGTGATGCATATCGGATCGGTTTCAACGGGAATGAAAACCCTGCAACGCAAGCCCGGCTACTGGTTTGACTCGCGGCTGCATTATTTCACCAAGAACCACGGGGCGGCCTATGCCGCCGCCGCCACTATCGCCCATCTGGCGGGCGGGCTTGTCTGGCGCGCCCGGCGGTTGGTCCAGCACAAGCCGCAGAACGACCCGGACCATTTTCTGCGCGATCTGATGGTGCATGATCTGGGCGCCGCCGGTCGGGCCCTGACCCGCCTTGGGCGGCGGGATGCTGCACACGGTAAACCAGAAATCATGCCCGGAAAATCCTGATTCAGTTTCCTATCCGATTGGAGCCACTTATGAGCCGCCTTTCCTGCATCCTTATTGGCAATGAATCGCTTTTGACGCATTGCGGCGACATGCTGCTGGCGCGCCGGCATGACATCCGTGCCGTGGTGACCCGGGTGCCCGAGATCCGGGCCTGGGCCGAAACCAAAGCCATCTCGGTCATTCATCCCGGCCCGAATCTGGCCGCACGGCTGGGCCCGCAGGTCTGTGACTGGGTGCTCAGCATCGCCAATCTGGCGCTGATCCCCGATGATGTGCTGGCTTTGGCGTCCAAAGGCGCGGTCAACTTTCACGACGGACCGCTGCCGCAGTATGCCGGGCTGAATGCCCCGGTCTGGGCCATTCTGAACGACGAGTCGCAGCATGGCGTGACATGGCATCTGATCGAAGGCGGCGTGGATGAGGGCGCGATCATCGATCAACGCCTGTTTGATATTGCCGATGATGAAACTGCGCTGACGTTGAATGCAAAATGTTTCGCGGCCGGCATCGAAGGTTTCGAGGCGGTGATGGCGAAGCTTGAAGCGGGACACCCCGCCGGTCAGGCACAGGACCTTTCCCAACGCCGCGTGTTTGCCCGGGCCGACCGGCCTGCCGCTGCAGCAAGGCTGGATTTCAACCAAAGCGCCGACGCCCTGTTGCGTCTGATCAGGGGGCTGGATCACAGCACCTATTGGAACCCGCTTTCATGCCCGAAAATTCTTTCCGGTGGTAACGTCCTGCTGGTGAAAAGTGCCACGGATACAGATATCGATACGACCGCCGCCCCCGGCACGGTGCTGGCGGTGACTGCGGACGGTATGAGCGTGGCCACCGGGACCGTGCCGATCCTGTTGCAACGAATCACCGATACGGCGGGCGTGCCGGTGCAACCGGGGATGTTGCCCCTGCCCGGTGATGTTCTGCCCACATTGGCTGCGCAGGCGGCGCAGACGCTGACAGATACGCTGGCCCAGGTGGTTCCCGCAGAGGGGCACTGGCGCAAAATCCTGAAAACCGCCGCTCCGGCCAATATTCCCGATCTGCGGGGGCAAACAGCAGTCAAGCCGGACCAAAGGGCGCTGGACATTGACGTGCCGCATGATCGTCTGATCGCCGCCTTTTATGCGCTGATGTCGCGGCTGGACGACAAGGCCGACCTGGCGATCGCCTTGCACAATGCCACGGCACCAAGCGCTCCGGGTATCCTTAGCACATGGGTGCCGCTCTGCGTATCCGTGACGCCCGACATGACCTTTGACGCGCTGCTCGCGGCTGTGTCCAAAGAGGTGACCTATGCACGGAAATATCCCGCATTTGCATTGGACCTTGTGGCGCGCGACCCACAGATACCACCACTGTCGGTGCCGCATGTGGGCCTGTCGCTGGGGGCCGCCGCATTGGTGGACGGCACGGCGATGACCCTGGCCTTTGCGGATGACAAGGCCGCGCCGGTACTGATCGTCGACAGTGCCCGCGTTCCGGTCGAGGTGGCCGATCGTTATGCCGCACGGCTGGCCGAGATTTCCAGGGCCCTCGCCGAGCCCGGCGCAGATACTGCGGCCATCGCAGACCTGCCGATCCTGCCCGCAGCCGAACGTACCCTGGTCCTGGATGACTGGAACGCGACCGCCACGGATTATGACCGCGACATCTGCATCCATCAGATGTTTGCCGCACAGGTTGGCCGCACCCCGGATGCAACCGCGCTGGTGTTCGAAAACGAAACCCTCAGCTATGCCGAGTTGAACGCTGCGGCCAACCGCGCCGCCCATGTGCTGCAAGACAGCGGCGTGGGTCCGGGCACTCTGGTTGGGCTGCACACCCGCCGATCACGGGAAATGTTGATCGGGGCGCTGGCGATCCTCAAGGCCGGCGGGGCCTATGTGCCGATGGACCCGGCGTTTCCTGCCGATCGTCTTGCCTATTATCTGGAAGACAGCGCCGCCCCGGTCATCGTGACCCAATCGGATCTGACCGGCGATCTGCCGGCCCATAGTGCGCATGTGCTGGCACTGGATACCGATCCACGGCTTGCCGCTGCCCCCGACACCGACCTTGACTGCGCCGTCACCCCGGCCGATCTGGCCTATGTCATCTATACATCGGGCTCTACCGGAAAACCCAAGGGGGTGATGGTCGAACACCGCAACGTCGTCAATTTCTTCAGTGGCATGGACGATCGGATTGCACATGACGGCAATGGCGTCTGGCTGGCGGTGACCAGCATTTCGTTCGATATCTCGGTGCTGGAACTGTTCTATACACTTGCCCGTGGTTTCAAGCTGATCATCAGTGGCGATGAAAACCGCGCCCTGGTGTCCGCAGGTACCGGAGCCGTGCAGGTCAGTTCGCGAGTCATGGACTTCAGCCTGTATTACTGGGGCAATGACGATGCAGTCAGCGTCGGCCGGTATGACCTCTTGCTGGAGGGCGCCAAGTTTGCCGATGCCAACGGGTTCTGTGCGATCTGGACCCCCGAACGCCATTTCCATGCCTTCGGCGGTTCTTACCCCAATCCGGCGGTAACCGGAGCGGCGGTGGCCGCGATCACCAAGAACCTTGCGGTGCGGGCCGGCAGCATCGTGGCTCCGCTGCACCACCCGGCCCGTATTGCCGAAGACTGGGCGGTGATCGACAATATGACCGGGGGCCGCGTCGGTTTGGCGATGGCGTCGGGTTGGCAGCCGGATGATTTTGTCCTGCGGCCGGAAAATACCCCACCGCAAAACAAACCCGCTTTGGCCGAAGCGATTGAAACCGTCCGCAGGCTTTGGGCCGGTGAAGCGGTTGCTTTTCCGACCAAGGATGGCGGCACCCATGCCGTCATCACCCAGCCCCGCCCATTGTCCAAGACGATCCCGATGTGGATCACAACTGCCGGCAACCCGGCCACATGGGCCCAGGCCGGCGAGGCGGGTGCCAATGTATTGACCCATCTTCTGGGGCAAAGCGTCGACGAAGTTGCCGAAAAGATAAAGGTTTACCACGATGCGCTGCGACAGGCCGGCCATGATCCCAAGGATCACAAGGTCACCTTGATGCTGCATACCTTTTTGGCTGACGACCGCGAGGTCGCCCGCGATATCGCCCGCGAACCGATGAAAGATTACCTGCGCGCCGCCTCAGGTCTGATCAAACAGTACGCCTGGGCCTTCCCCGCGTTCAAGAAGCCCGAAGGTGCCACCAATGCGATGGACATCGATCTGGGGTCGCTGGAGCCCGAAGAACTGGAAGGTATCCTTGATTTCGCCTTCCAGCGCTATTTTGAGGATTCCGGCCTGTTTGGTACGGTTGACGATTGTGTTGCCCGGGTTGAATCGCTGAAGAAAATCGGCGTCGATGAAGTCGCTTGCCTGATTGAATACGGCATCGAAACACAGACCGTACTTGCCGGACTGCGTCCCCTCGCCGAGGTGCTGCGACGGGTGAATGGTGCGGTCGAGGACGTTGATCCTGCGGATTTCTCGATCGCTGCGCAGATTGTCAGGCACAAGGTTACTCATCTGCAATGCACCCCAAGCATGGCCCGGATGATCTGCATGAACGACGAAGCCAGCGCGGCTCTGTCCGGCATCAAGCACCTGATGATCGGGGGCGAGGCGCTGTCGGGCACACTGGTGACCGAACTGGCGGACTTCACCGGCGCGACCATTGAAAATATGTATGGCCCGACCGAAACAACGATCTGGTCCACAACCGGAACCGCCACAGCGGATGATGCCATCGTCAGCATCGGGCGACCCATAGCCAACACGCAGGTCTATGTGCTGGACACCGCCAGTGCACCGGTTCCGGTGGGCGTGCCCGGCGAGCTTTACATTGCTGGCGAAGGAGTGACCCGTGGTTATTGGCAACGCCCGGAACTGACGGCCGAACGTTATGTCCCCGATCCATTTGCGACAGGATCCGCCGATGCACGGATGTATCGCACCGGTGATCTGGTCCGCTGGCGGACCGATGGTAGCCTGGATTTTCTGGGACGTTCGGACCATCAGGTCAAGATCCGCGGCTATCGGATAGAACTGGGTGAGATCGAAGCTCGGCTGGAGGCAACGCCAAACGTGACCCATGCTGTCGTCATGGCACGCGAAGATATCCCGGGCGATACGCGGCTGGTGGCCTATGTGACCGTATCCACACCTGTCCAGGATGCCACGCTGCGCAACCAGTTGGCTACCGATTTGCCCAGCTATATGATCCCGGTGCATTTTGTGACGGTGTCCGCCTTTCCGCTGACGCCCAACAAGAAGGTCGACCGCAAGGCGCTCCCGCGGCCCGAGGCACGCAAGCGCTCCGCCGCTGCTATCAAAGCGCCAACCGGCGAGCTTGAGATCCAGGTCGCCAACATCTGGAAGAAGCTCCTTGG
>JBBKXP010000400.1:0-4582 GCA_037969545.1 Paracoccaceae bacterium
TTCGAGGAGCGGCTGAAGGCCGTTCTGAAGGAAATCGAGGATGCGGCAGGCGAGATCGTCCTGTTCATCGACGAAATGCACACGCTGGTCGGCGCGGGCAAGGCCGACGGCGCGATGGACGCCGCCAACCTGATCAAACCGGCGCTGGCGCGGGGTGAATTGCACTGCATCGGCGCGACGACCCTGGACGAATACCGCAAGTATGTGGAAAAGGACGCGGCTTTGGCCCGCCGTTTCCAGCCCATTCTGGTCGAGGAACCGACGGTCGAGGATACCATCAGCATCCTGCGCGGGATCAAGGAAAAGTATGAACTGCACCACGGGGTGCGGATTTCCGACAGCGCTTTGGTCGCGGCGGCGACGCTGTCGCACCGCTATATCACCGACCGGTTCCTGCCCGACAAGGCGATCGACCTGATGGACGAGGCGGCGTCGCGGCTGCGGATGGAGGTGGATTCCAAGCCCGAGGCGCTGGATGCCCTCGACCGCGATATCCTGCAAAAGCAGATCGAAGCCGAGGCGCTGAAGAAAGAGGACGATGCGGCGTCCAAGGACCGGCTCGCCAAGATCGAAAAGGAACTGGCGGATGTGATGGAGAAATCCGCCGAGATGACCGCGAAATGGCAAGCCGAGCGTGACAAGCTGGAAGGGGCGCGGGCGCTGAAAGAAAAGCTGGACCATGCGCGCGCACAGTTGGAGATTGCCAAGCGCGAGGGCAATTTGGCCAAGGCGGGCGAGTTGTCCTATGGCGTGATCCCCGATCTGGAGCGCAAGCTGGCCGATGCCGAGACCACCAGCGACTTGATGGTCGAAGAGGCGGTGCGCCCCGAGCAGATCGCCGAGGTGGTCGAACGCTGGACCGGCATCCCGACCAGCCGGATGCTGGAAGGCGAACGGGAAAAGCTGCTGCGGATGGAAGAAGAACTGGGCAAGCGCGTGATCGGCCAAAAAACCGCAGTGCGGGCAGTGGCCAATGCGGTGCGGCGCGCACGCGCGGGCCTGAACGACGAGGGTCGCCCGCTGGGGTCATTCCTGTTCCTTGGGCCGACCGGCGTCGGCAAGACCGAACTGACCAAGGCGGTGGCGGAGTATCTGTTTGATGACGATGCGGCGATGGTGCGGATCGACATGTCCGAATTCATGGAAAAGCACGCGGTCGCGAGGCTGATCGGCGCGCCGCCTGGCTATGTCGGTTATGACGAAGGCGGGGTGCTGACCGAAGCGGTGCGGCGCCGCCCCTATCAGGTTGTCCTGTTCGACGAAGTCGAAAAGGCCCATCCGGATGTGTTCAACGTGCTGTTGCAGGTGCTGGATGACGGGGTGCTGACCGACGGGCAGGGACGCACGGTCGACTTCAAGCAGACGCTGATCGTGTTGACGTCCAACCTTGGGTCGCAGGCGCTGAGCCGGTTGCCCGAGGGGTCGGACGCCAGCGATGCCAAGCGTGACGTGATGGACGCGGTGCGCGCACACTTTCGCCCCGAGTTCCTGAACCGACTGGACGAGACGATCATCTTTGACAGGCTGACCCGCGCCGATATGGACGGGATCGTGACCATCCAGATGAAGCGGCTGGACCGGCGGTTGGCGGGGCGCAACATTATCCTCGATCTGGACGGCGGGGCGCTCAAATGGCTTGCCGACGAAGGGTATGACCCGGTGTTCGGGGCAAGGCCGCTGAAGCGGGTGATCCAGCGGGCCCTGCAGGATCCGCTGGCCGAGATGATCTTGGCCGGCGAGGTGATGGACGGCGCGACGGTCAAGGTCAGCGCCGGGGTCGACGGGCTGATCATCGGCGACCGGGTCAGCGCGTCGCGGCGCGATCCGCCGCAACAGGCGGTGCTGCACTGATCGTGAACGGGGGGCCACGGCCCCCCGGTTTCGTTTTCACGCGCCCCGGGCCGGCCTGCGGCCATGTGCCATGACCGGTCGGGCGCAGGACGCAGGTTTGTTGGCGCGCTGTCGCCTGAAGGGCGGCGGCAGATCGCGGCTGCCTGCAGTGCGCGGGCCGTTACATTTCATCCCGCCAACGCCATCGTGAGGCCATGACGCCGCGAAATGCGTTATATCGGGCGGGAACGCATTTTTGACTTTAACGGAGAGACAGATGGCCTATCGCTGGAAAAACACCCTGACCGTCGCTGACGTGACCCCTAAATCGGCGTGGCTTAACCGCCGGCAACTGATCGGCGGCAGTGTCGGTCTGGGGGCCGTCGCGGCAGCGGGCATGGTGCAAGCCGCCGAAGACCTTGTCCCAAACACCATCGAGGACATCTCGACCTACAACAATTACTACGAATTCGGCACCGGCAAATCCGACCCCGCTGACAATTCCGGCGCGATGGTCACCATGCCTTGGTCGATCAAGATTGACGGCATGGTCGACAATCCTGGCGATTTTGCCCTGACAGACTTGCTGGACGGGTTGACGGTCGAAGACCGCATCTATCGGTTCCGCTGTGTCGAGGCCTGGTCGGCAATCGTGCCGTGGAACGGCGTGCAGCTGTCGGATGTGCTGGCCAAGGTCGGGGTGCAGGACGGGGCGAAATTCGTGGCGATGGAAACCGTGGTGCAGCCCGAGGTCATGCCGGGGGTGCGCCGTCAGGTCATTCCGTTCCCATATGTCGAAGGATTGCGGCTCGACGAGGCGATGCATCCGCTGACCCTGCTGGCGACCGGCATCTACGGCGAACCGATGCCCAACCAGAACGGCGCGCCGATCCGGCTGGTGGTGCCGTGGAAGTATGGCTTCAAGTCGATCAAGGCGGTGGTGCGGATTTCGTTGGTGGACGAGATGCCGCCGACGACGTGGAACCTGCTGAACGCCCGCGAATACGGGTTCTATAGCAACGTGAACCCGACTGTGGATCATCCGCGTTGGTCGCAGGCGTCCGAGCGGGTCATTGGTGGCGGGCTGTTCGCCGGGCGGCAGGATACGTTGATGTTCAATGGCTATGACGAAGTGGCGAGCCTTTATGAAGGGATGGATCTGGCGGCGAATTACTGATGGCGAGGCGCGGCAAGTCCTTGGCGATACTGGGTGGGATAGGTGGCAGTGTCGGTCTGATCTGCTGCCTGACACCACTACTGCCCATCCTGCTTGGCGGTGCCGGTTTGACCGGTGTCCTGTCGTTGGTCTATCAGGACAGCGTCCTGTTGCCGTTCGCCGCCGTGTCGTTTGTCGTCATGGCCATCGGCATTTGGATGATGCGACGATCCTCATGACGATTGCGATCAACCTCACGTCGACGCTGACCTGTCCGGCCTGCGGTCATACCACGACTGAAACGATGCCGACGGATGCCTGCCAGTGGTTCTATGAATGCACTGCCTGCAAGACGGTGATGAAACCGAAACCGGGCGATTGCTGTGTCTATTGTTCATACGGGACGGTCGCCTGTCCGCCCGTGCAGGCCGGGGCAGATTGTCGTTGATGATGTTGGTCGACCACCTCAACGCCCTGCTTCGCCGGGTGCCTGCGTGGTCGTTCTATATATTGGGTGCGGTGTGGGCTGGGTGGTATTTCTGGCTTGGGCTTTCCAACCAGCTTGGTCCAGAGCCGATCAATGCGCTTGAGCGTGAGTATGGGTCTATTGCCCTCAAGCTGCTGGTCGCCGGGCTGGTGGTGACGCCGCTGCGCCGCTGGACCGGCATCAACCTGATGAAGTTCCGCCGGGCGATCGGCGTCACCGCGTTCTTTTTCGTGCTGGCGCATCTGACGGTGTTCGCGGTGCTGGATGTGCAAAGCCTGGGGCGTGTCTGGACCGAGGTGGTCAAGCGCCCCTATGTCACCATCGGCATGGCGGGGTTTCTGTTGTTGCTGCCGCTGGCGGTGACGTCGAACGACCTGTCGGTGCGGCGGATAGGCGGGGCCGCGTGGCGCAAGCTGCACAAGCTGGTCTATCCGGCGGCGGTGCTGGGCGCGGTGCATTATGTCTGGCTGGTCAAGGGCTGGCAGATCGAACCGCTGGTCTATCTGGGAATCATCGTGCTGCTGCTGGCCATACGGATGAAGTGGAAACGACAGCGGGCCGCGGCCTGATGGGAGCGAATCCTGTCCGATTCATGTTTGACCGGGGAATCCCGCGCCGAGATTTGCGGCTTTCTTGTGTCAGAGGCAGAATGACACCCAAGATGTAGGCTGAACCTAGTTGAAGCGGCGCAACATTGTTGCGAAATGACCCAAGGTCAGGGTTCATAAATTGCCCTAAACCGTTCAAATCATGTGAAAAACGGGCAATGTCACAAATAATGCACTTTTCCCCAAAAAAGCACTTGCGGGCATGATGCTCTAACCGTAGAACCCCCCTCACCGAAGCAGCGACAACGCAGCAACGGGGCGCCAGACGGGCCGGAAGGCAACGAGACGCAAGAAGAAAATCAGAGGTAAAGTGGGCGGGGCGCGCCAAAGACACAGGGCGCATCCAGTCAATTTTGTCTCTACGCTCTTTGAAATTGATAGTATCTGAAGAGATATGTGGGCGGTTTGGTTCAGTTCGATGGATCAGACGTCTGTATATCGCGCTAGTAGGGGCAACCCGATGATCTAGTGTCAGCTTCACTGTTTGGACGGCTTTCGGTT
>JBBKXP010000401.1:0-6041 GCA_037969545.1 Paracoccaceae bacterium
GGCCAGCGCTTCGTCACCAGTCTGGTTGCCCGCCAGCGCGTCCGAGAACTGCTGCCCGGTCTGCGTGGCGATACCCGCAAACTCGGGGATCGCGACGAACTGGACGCCGGTATAGGGCACGTCCTGCACGCTCGGGTTCTGCGGATCGGCCGAGTTGATGCTTTCCAGCGTCATTTGTGCAAAGGGCGCGGCAGCCAGATAGTCGGCGTTTTCATACAGCGAGGTACGGGTGCCCGGCGGAACGTTGGCCCAGCCTTCGGCTGCGGCGACGGTTTCCGTATAGGCGGTGCTGGTGGCCCAGCTGATGAAGTCCTTGGCCACGTCCTGCTTGGTCGACGACGACGGGATCGCCAGCGACCACGCCCAGAGCCAGTTGCCGCGCTTGCCCAGACCGTTGTCGGGGGCCAGCGCGAAACCGACCTTGTCGGCAACAGTGCTGTCATTGGGGTTGGTCACGAAAGATGCCGCCACGGTGGCGTCGATCCACATGCCGCACTTGCCCTGCTGGAACAGCGTCAGGTTTTCATTGAAGCCGTTGTTGGCCGCACCGGCCGGACCGGATTCGTTCATCATGCCAAGGTAGAAGTCGATGGTGTTCTTCCACTCCGGGCTGTCGAACTGGGCTTTCCAGTCCATGTCGAACCAGCGGGCGCCGAACGAGTTCGACATCGCGGTCAGGAACGCCATGTTTTCGCCCCAGCCGGCCTTGCCGCGTGCACAGATGCCGTTGATGTCGGCGCCACGGTCGGTCATGGCGGCGGCAGCTTCACGGATGAATTCCCATGTCGGCGCGTCCGGCATTTCCAGCCCTGCGGCTTCCATCAGGTCGGTACGATACATCACCATCGAGCTTTCGCCGTAAAACGGTGCGGCAACCAGATTGCCGTCGACGGTCAGACCGCCCCGGATCGCGGGTAGCAGATCGTCGATGTTCCAGTCGTCAGCCATGCCGTCGTTCAGCGACACGAGCCAACCGTTCTTGCCCCAGATCGGTGCCTCGTAGGTGCCGATCGTCATGATGTCATACTGGCCGCCACCGGTCGAAATGTCGGTGGTGACGTTCTGGCGCAGGACGTTTTCTTCGAGAACGACCCAGTTGATGGTGTTGCCGGTTGCCTCTTCCCACTGCGGGGACAGGCTTTGCATGCGGATCATGTCGCCGTTGTTCACGGTGGCGATGGTCAGGGTTTCGGCAGATACGCCGAATGCCACTGAACATAACGCAGTAGCGCCCAGAAGGGCGCGGAAATGTCGAGTCATAGTTCCTCCCTATGCCCATTGTTGGGCATTTGCTTAGTCAGTGGGCAAATATTCGACCAAAACCATGATTCGAGTCAATGCACATTCGTCGCTGCAACGCGGCGATGGCGTAAGCTGAGGATTTGACTAAGGAACCTGCCGCCTAGTGGCGCGAAATCAGGCTTTCCGCCGTTGCTTCGTTCGTGATCAGTCCATTGATCAGGTGGCCGCGCAGCGCGGCCAGCAGGGCGGTGACCTTGGCATCGCCGACCGCAACCGCAACGACAGCGCGGTCCGCAGCCTTTGGCAGTGGCGCCGAGGCGACACGGTCGTTGAAGGCGCAATCGATCAGTTGGCCGTTGGCGTCATAGACCCATGACGTGATCTCGCCCGAGGCTCCCGCCGCTTCAAGTTCATGCAGTTCGGATTCCGGCACGAAGCCGTCGATAAACAGGGGTGCGGTCATGTCGATCTGTCCGACTCCCACAAGGGTCAGATCGGCATTGCCGCACAACACCATCGTGTTGCGCACCGGTTCCTGGCCATGCAGGGTCTTTAACTCGTTTGCGTCCCGTGCCAGCACCGGCAGCGGATAGGGATAGTGTTTCGCGCCCACCCGTTCGGCCATGCTGATCACCGCATTATAGGGGGTGGCCGACCCGTCGGACATCATGTTCCCGAGCAGCGACACAATGCTGTGTTGCGGGCAGCCCATGCGCGGCAATTGTTCCACAGTGGCCTTGAGAGCCCGCCCGGTCCCCAGGGCGATGATCCGCGGTTCGGCGGATTTCAGGCACCGTTCCAGTTCCGCCGCCGCCGCAATGGCGACCCCGGTCAGCAGTTGCGGCGCCTCGGGGTCTGATGGCACGACATCGCATTGGCGCAAACCAAACCGCTCTGACAGCGTCCCGGCAAGGTCCATGCAGCGCCCGATCGGATGGTCCAGCCGCACCTTGACCAGCCTTTCGCTGATCGCCATCGCCACCAGACGTTGCGCCGACTGGCGCGACACGCCCAGCTTGCGCGCGATCTCGTCCTGCGTGTTCCCGGCGACATAATAAAGCCACCCGGCGCGCGCGGCGTCGTCAAGGCGCGTGGTCTCGGGCGTGAAGCGGCCGACAGTCACGGGGTGGCTCCGTCAGGGGACATAAGCGACAACACGTGGGGGAAATCGCCCCAGTTGTCAAAGGTGCGGATCGGCGCGATCCCCAAAATCGACTGGCCGCGCATGTGGGCGCCGCCGACATAACCTAGCACAACCATGCCCGCCGCCTGCGCCGCCAGCACCCCCGGCGCCGAATCCTCGATCACCAGTGTGCGCGTCGGTCGCGCGCCCATCCGATCAGCCGCGAACAGAAAGATATCCGGGGCCGGTTTGCCGTTGGCGACCTGCGAGGCGGTAAAGACGCGTGTCCCGAAATACTTCGCCAAGCCACTGATCGCCAGCGACCGCGCCACCCGTGGCGGGCTGCTTGACGTCGCAACGCAGACGGGAATTGTCAGATTCTCCAGCACGTTCTCGATACCGGGGGTCGTGCGCAGTTCGGTCTCGTAGCGGGCCAGAAGATTGTTCCGGTAGGTCAACTCGAAATCTGCTGGCAGCGCGACCTGAAAGGTCTCCGTCACCTGCCGCGCAACGGTCGGAAAGCTGCGCCCCAGAAAGTGCTCCCGGACATAGGCGCGGTCAACCGCGACGCCAACATCCATAAGCCCTGCAATCAGGACATCCGCGCTCAACACCTCGCTGTCGATCAGCACGCCGTCACAGTCAAAGATGACAAGGTCAAAGGGCGATGAATCGGCTGGTGTGGTCATGCAGGAAGATGAACGCGTTTTCGGCAATTTGGCAAATCATGACATCAAAGGCGACAACCTAGCGGTGCCAAGTGGCAAACGGGGCCGTTGTATGCAGGGCACCGGCGGCGTCGATGAGCCGCCCGATGCAGCGGGCCGAACCACAGTAAAGCGGACGACAGGGGAATTTGGCAGAAATGCGATACCCTGGAGCTGGAGTTTGTGGAGGCGAGTACCGGAATCGAACCGGTCTACACGGATTTGCAATCCGCTGCGTAACCTCTCCGCCAACTCGCCTCGCAGCTTGTTTCTCTAAGGATCAGGGCATGGGCCGTCAAGCGGTTATCACCCCGGTTATCAGGTTCGTGTTCTGTGCCTGTTCTGTTCATTGGCGTTTGCCCCTTGCCTGTCGCGCCCGCATGACCTGACGTGCCTCGCCCGCATATTTGCGGATCATGTCCTTTGAAGCGTGACCGCTGTTGCTGGCGATTTCGTCGTCGTCGCAGCCCGCCCACGCCAGTTCCATTACACCGCGATAGCGCAGCGCGTGAAGTTCATAGGCCAGTATGCCCGAGGGCGGCACCCTGCGAATGAGCGAGCATGTGCAGGGCAACGGAGCCGAAGTCTTTGCCGCGGCCTGCGCGGCTGGGGCCGAGGGCATCATCAGCAAGCGTACAGTTGCGCCCTATCGCGGCGCACGCACTCGGGCTTGGCGCAAGGTCAAATGCACGCGGCGGCAGGAGTTCGTGGTGGGTGGCTTGTCGCCGTCGGACAAGCGCGGGCGGCCCTTCGCCTCGCTACTGCTGGGCGAGATGGGCCCGGACAGGCTGCGGTATCGCGGGCGCGTCGGAACGGACATCTCCGACGCGGATTTCGACCGGCTGGAAAAGACACTGAAAGTCCGCAAGACAATTCCATTATCGGTGTGCCATCGGACATCGCGCGCTGGGCGACATGGGTGACCCCAAATGTCGTCGTCGAGATCGATTTTGCCGAGTTCACTACTGACGGGCATATCCGTTACGGCACCTATCTGGGCTTGCGCGAGGACAAGGATCCTACCGACGTGACGCTGGAGATGCTCGAAATAGACGGACTGGTCGTCGCAGGCGTGCAAATCATCAACCCGGATCGGCAGGTCTTCGGCGATGCCGGTTACACCAAGCCCGATGTCGCGGGCTATGACGAGCGGGCTGGCGAACGGCTGACCGAGATCGCGGGTTACCGACCCCTGTCACTCCTGCGCTGCCCGCGCGGGATCAACGGCGAACGCTTCTTTCAGAAGCACGGCCACGGCGCGCTGCCATCTGCGCAAACATAAGGTGTGGGGCTTCGGTGTTCAATCCCGGCATCTGGTGGATCGGGTCGAGGATGAATCGATCTGGCTCTGATGTCCAGATTTTGCAGATGTATTCGTAGGGCGTGAGGCCGTTCAGGGTCTTGAGTCTGCGGGCGAAGTTGTAGGCTGCGAGGAAGTCGGCGAGGTGCGTGCGCAACTGATCGTTACTGTCGTAGTGGAACCGCTTCACGGTCGCGTCCTTGATCGTACGGTTCATCCGCTCGACTTGGCCGTTGGTCCAGGGGTGGTTGGGCTTGGTCAGCCGGTGCTCGATCCCGTTGGCCTCGCAGATCATGTCGCACTCCTCAATGGTCACGATGAGCCAACAACCCTCTCTTAACAAATTGCCCTACTTGGACCCATAGGCGCTGACGTCAGACAGACCGGTCGATGCCGACGAAGAGATAGAGCTTGCCCTCAGCGGTCTGCACCTCCGCGATATCGATGTGAAAGATCCCGATGGGGTAGCGCTTGAACTTCTGCCGCTTGGGCTTGTCACCCTCGACATCCGGCAGGCGCGAGATGCCTTGCCGCTGCAGGCACCGATGCAGCTCCGAGCCGGTCAGGTGAGGCACCGAAGGCTGCAAGGCATAGATGCAGTCGTACAGCGGCAGCAGTGTGTGGCGGCGGAACGCCACGATAATCGCTTCCTCGGCTTCCGTCAGCACCGTGGATCGCGGTTCCGTTGGCCCGGTCTCCATGTCTTCGACGGTCGCCCGCTTCCGCCCCTTCGCAACCGTCTTGGGGTTGATGCCCAGATCCCGGCTCAGCTGCGAGAGCGAAGCATGCGATCGCTGTATTGCTGCTCTGACGGCGTGCGTGGTCGTGGCGCTCCCATGACGAACTTGTCCCATAATGCTTCCTTCCATTCCATAGAAAGGATCGCACCATCAAACCGTGGGATCAAACACCTAGACAATGCCAATTGTTATCAGTGGATAACAAATCGCCCAAAGGAACATCGCGACAATGATCTTTAAAGCCATCAAACTTTTCAAGTTTTCAACAATTCATTATCCGTTGGATTTCGATTCGCCGTTGTGTTTGAATAGTTCGTTACGGTAGTCGGGCAACGCATCGTGGCATGATACAGACCCGTGTCGTCTAGTAGTTCCAATGACGGAATGACGAATGGACTCCGTTGCTTGCACAGTGCGTACCACTCTTTTCTTTAAAGCCGGGTCCGGTTGGCAAAGCCCCCCAATTGGGAAGCCATGGCTTTTGTCTCTGCTAGCCAGCACGACCCATGGTTTACGTTCTCGACATCGCGCCAAGTGCACATCGGCAGCTTTCGGCCTCTGGCGAGTGCACGTTCAGTGCTCCGCTTCTGGCCGCGGCGCAGTCCAACGCTTCAGATAGACCCTTTCATAGATGAACACTGCCGAAATCGCGACCGCCGCATAAAGCACGATCATCGGATCCGTCCCCAGTTTCATTGCGGTGAACGCCACCAGCACAAGCCCGTCGAAAGCCATCGCGCAAATTACCACAGCCCCACTCGCCCCAATCTCGTTTCGCAGGTGCCGGAACACGCCCCAATGCACCAGCATGTCCATGATCAGGTAAAAGTACGCCCCCAGCGACGCGATCCGGCTCAGGTCAAAGAACACCGCCAGGATCGAGGCAAGGACGACTGTGTAAACCAGCGTATGACTGCGGACCGGCCCGG
>JBBKXP010000402.1:0-11743 GCA_037969545.1 Paracoccaceae bacterium
GGCCGCACCTGCGTCGGCAGAGGATGCGCCGTTCGTTCCGCCCGGAACCTTCGATACATTTGCCGAAACGTCGACAACCCGGATTCTTCTGGCGCTTGGGCAGGACCCGTTGCAGGCCCCGGTCGGCCGACAAAGTTTTCGCCTTACCGTGATGCCAAGCTTCGATCCGCCAATGACGGTGCTGGTAACTGCACGTCGGGGCGGATTGCGCCTGATCGGACGGATGACCAAAGGTCTGTCCTATGAACCAGGGCGGATCAGCCAACGGACCCGGCGCAAGCTGTCACCTGATGCCGCCGCGCCCCTGCTGGCCGACCTTGCGGTGCTGACCGATTGCCAACACCAAGGTGCGCCAACCTACGGCCCGGATGAATTGCCGCTGGATGGCACGAACTGGATGTTCGAATATGTCGGGCCAACTGGCTACTGCGTCTTTGTCGTCTGGCAGCTTGACGATCCGGTCTTGCGCCCGCTTGCCGACAGGCTGCTTGCGCTGGCCGGCCTGCCGGGCGCGCCCCTTTGACGACAACTGGCCCCACTCGGGAGCCCCGTCATATCGCCTGAATGCTCAGATGCCTACTGCACCCGGACCCAGTTCTGGCTGGCGCAGATCAGGCCACCGGCAACGCAGCCGCGCAGGCGTAGCTGATTGCCGCTGATATCCATCTTGCCTATGTAGATCTTGTTGTTGGACGGACGCCAAACCTGCCCCGCATACGCCCCGTTCCCAGCCGGGACCATGTCGATCACGATCTGGCGGCCAAGGTTTTCCGACTGGTATTCGCCGGTGCTGTTGAAAGTGCGGTTGATGGTGCCGCAGTAGGCGTTGCCACAGGCCGCGATAACCACAAGTGCGTAGGCGCCGTCGTCGACTTCGGTCTGCCAGGTGCCTTCTGCCGGGTCGGCCAACGCGGCGCCGGCCATTGCGATCAGGGCCGCTGCGGCTATCGAAAACTTTTTCATTGCTTCTCCTCCCATGAGAATTCTCGCGGTATCTGGGCCGATCAGGCGATTCCAATCAAGCCTGACGTTGGGTCGGTCGATTGCATCCCGGTGTAGGCCTGCCTAAACAACCGCAGACAGACAGGGCAAACGCGATGATCCTTTACCCCGCCATCGACCTCAAGGACGGACAGGCCGTACGGCTGGTGCATGGTGACATGGACCGCGCCACCGTGTTCAACGACGATCCGGCGGCGCAGGCGCAGGTTTTTGTCGATGCAGGCTGCGGTTGGCTGCATCTGGTCGATCTGAACGGCGCCTTTGCCGGTGCCCCGGTCAACGCCGCCCCAGTTGTGGCGATCCTTGCCGCCTGTCGCGTGCCGGTGCAACTGGGTGGCGGCATCCGCGACATGGCGACGATCGAAGGGTGGTTGGACAAAGGACTTGCCCGCGTCATCCTTGGCACCGTGGCCGTTGAAAATCCGGCGCTGGTACGCGCTGCTGCCCGGGCGTTTCCGGGGCAGGTTGCCGTGGGAATCGACGCCCGCGATGGCCGGGTCGCAACCAAAGGCTGGGCGACGGAAACCGGGATTGTGGCCACCGACCTCGCCCGGTCGTTCGAGGACGCCGGCGTGGCGGCGATCATTTATACAGATATCCTGCGCGACGGGGCGATGGGCGGCCCGAATGTGGCGGCAACTGCGGCGCTGGCGCGGGCCGTCAGCATCCCGGTGATCGCATCCGGCGGTGTGTCGTCGCTGGACGATTTGCTGGCGCTCAAGAAGACCGGCGTCATCGCCGGGGCGATCTCGGGGCGGGCACTTTATGACGGGGCACTTGATCTGGGCACGGCGCTGGCCGCGCTGCGCGGCTGACGCGCCGCCCGCCATACCAACCACAGCCACCAGCCCAGCGATACCGGTCCGGTGATTACCAGCACGACCCAGTTCGATTGAATCGACCCGTTTGCCCGCCAAATCGGGACGGCGATCAGGGTCATGGTCAGCGGCGCGATCAGAAACATGAGATGTCGCCAAGGCGGCGCGGCGGGACCAAAACTGATGTCACCGGCCCGCCCCAGCCGCTTCATTGTCCAGAGTGTCAGACCGACCAGCAGCGGAAACGCCAGCCGCACCGGATTGGGGTCGGCGACCGACTGTGCGACCCAGATGGCCAGCGCGATTGCCGGCGTGATCAGCAATACCCAGACAGGTGGGTGCGGGATCGTGCCAATCCTGTCCAGTACGACATTCCCGACGACGACGCCAAGTCCGATCCCGGCCAGATAGAACAACACAACATCGCCACCCGGGATCGCAACCGCCCGGTCCGGATCAAGTGGCCAGTAGAGGCCCCAAAATGCGCCGCCAGCGCCGACCGCCAGCCACCCCAGAACCTGTCGCCACAACAGCCAGGACGGGCCGGCACGCGCCAGCCCCAGAACGCAGACACAGGTGATCAGGGCGTGCCAGGCCAGGGGTGTCCAAATCAGTTGCACCGGAAAGGCCTGATACATGGTGCCGACGACGACACCTTCGATCAGGAACCCGAACAAAGCGCCACCCAGAAACAGGCCGCGCACCCCGCCAATGCCGGACCAGGCAACGGCGCTCAGCACGACGGCACAGGATATCGCGTAGGCCACCCAGGTCAAAAGCCAGTCAGCGACCGAAAAACCCGGCGATGGAAAGCCCCAGAAAAACATCTCGGACCCCCAGACCGTGATCAGGCCAAGGACGAGTGCCGCCAAGACATAACGCAGCGTTTGCATAGGGGGTCCGATCGCACGAATGTCCGAACAGTCTGCCAGATCGGCTTTGCCCTGTCATTCAGTCCGTTATCATTCAACCGCCTTGTCGGTCAGCGCTGCCAGCGCCTCGGCCATCTTGACGCGATAGTCGGCGTCGGTGGCGATTTCGAGATCAGCGAACAGTTCGTCCATCCCGACATAGGCAACCTGCGTCGCGCCCTCGCCGTCGGTGTAGACCAACACCCGCAGCGGCAGAAAAAGTCCAGCGCGAATATCGTCCTGCATTGCCGGGGTACCCAGCTTGGGGTTGCCGAAGATGAGCAATTCGGCGTCGGCCATGAACATGCCCGCCCCTTCGGCTCCGGCGGTGTGATCAACCCGCGCGAAAACCGTGGCGCCAGCGCCTTCGACAGCGGCGACAAGGGCGTCCATCGTCTGATCGACGGATCTGGCCGAAGGTTTGGTGACCAGATCGGCGAACGCCGGACTGGCGAAAGCGAAAGCGGCGGCGACGAGTGTGACTTTGAACATGATTTCCTCCTTGGTTCTGGGAACCAACCGCGCCAACGCGGGCCTGGTTCCGCGCCCCCTTTTCCTTTCGCGGCAATCCGCCTAAACCCGGATCATGCTGAAAACCCGTATCATCCCTTGTCTGGACGTTGCCGATGGCCGGGTCGTCAAGGGCATCAACTTTGTCGATCTGGTCGACGCTGGCGATCCGGTCGATGCGGCGCGGGCCTATGATGCGGCCGGGGCGGACGAGTTGTGCTTTCTCGACATCATGGCGACGCAAGAAAACCGGGGCACCATGTTCGATCTGGTTACCCGGACAGCGGAAACGGTGTTCATGCCGCTGACGGTGGGCGGCGGGGTGCGCAGCCACCGCGATGTGCGCGATCTGTTGTTGGCGGGGGCCGACAAGGTATCGTTCAATTCCGCTGCCGTCGCCAACCCAGATGTGGTGGCCGAAGCCGCCGACAGATTCGGGTCGCAATGCATCGTCGTCGCCATCGACGCCAAGACCGTGGCCCCCGGCAAATGGGAAGTCTTCACGCACGGCGGGCGGCGGGCGACAGGGATTGACGCCATTGACTTTGCGCGGACAGTGGTTGTGAGGGGCGCTGGAGAAATCCTGCTGACCTCGATGGATCGCGACGGGACCAAGGCCGGATTCAACCTGGACCTGACCCGCGCCGTTTGCGATGCAGTCGCAGTGCCGGTGATCGCATCCGGCGGGGTTGGAACGCTGGACCATCTGGTCGAAGGTGTCACCAAGGGCGGGGCGAGCGCTGTGTTGGCCGCGTCGATTTTCCACTTTGGCACATTCACCATAGGAGAGGCCAAAGCCCATATGGCCGCCGCAGGTATCCCAATGAGGCTGACATGAGTCTGAATAAACTCGCCGCGACCATCGCCGCCCGTGCGAACGGCGACCCGGATGAAAGCTGGACCGCAAAACTACTGGTCCAGGGCCCTGAGAAATGCGCCAAAAAGTTCGGCGAAGAAGCGATCGAGGCGATCATCGAGGCGGTCAAGGGCGACAGGGCGCGGCTCACCTGCGAAGCCGCTGATGTGCTCTTTCACCTGCTGGTCATGTGCGCTGCGTGTGGCGTGACGCTGGGCGATATCGAAGCAGAGCTTGCGCGCCGCGAGGCCCGATCCGGCCTGACCGAGAAAGCCAACCGCCCCTAACTTCTTTTGGCCAAAAATACTTCGGGGGTGCGGGGTCTGGCCCCCGCCCCACTCTCAAGCCAAAGCAAACCCGTCCGGAAACAGGCGCGGAATCTCGATTGCCGGGCAACGGTTTTCCACGACGGTCACACCCCGCGCCCGTGCTGTTGCCGCAGCACCTTCGTGCACGACCCCCAACTGGGTCCAGATGACCGGCAAGGCGGGCCAGCGGGCAAGGGCATCTTTGACGATTCCCGGCAAGGCGTCAGTCCGGCGGAACACATCGACCATGTCGACATCGCCCGGCACCGATGCGAGATCGGGCCAAACCACCTCGCCCTGCAATTCCTTGCCCACCAGCCCTGGATTGACCGGGATCACCCGAAACCCCTGCCGTTGCAGGAATCGCATGACCCCGTGGCTGGGGCGGGCAGGATTGGCCGACGCGCCGATCAGGGCGATCGTGTTCACCCGTCGGAGGAGGTCGCGCAATTGGTCGTCCGTCAAAGACATAGCAAATCACCACAAAAAAGCGCCCGAGGGGGGACCCCGGGCGCAAGTTATGGAACGAGGGACAGTGAATTGAAACGCAAATGTTCCATATCTGCGCTTCCGTCATTGAACCTAATGTGTCCGACTGGCCGAAAAAGGGGCATTCAGCTAAATGTGAACGACCAATAGCAGAGGGCGTGCTGGCACCCTCCGGGCCGCTCGCACCCTGCTCGGGCCGGATGGAACCCCGAAGAACGGCGCGACTAAACCTGAACCGACTGGACTCAGCCAGCCAGAATATCCGGCCAGAATCCGTTCGCGCGAACGACATTACCGGGAATATCCTTGATCCAGATGCTGCGGACATTGACCGAGTAGTTCAGGTAAAGGCGGCCCTGATTGATTGTCCATGCCTCGGGCACTGTGGTCGCGATTGCGCCTTTCGACATCGCATAGGCGCAATATCCTCCATATTCCGGGGCATAGGCAGTCGGGTTCATTTCGAACGCCATCATGGATTCCGGGCTGGCAAACTGCCATCTGGCACCGCGCCACAGGATTGTATGGGCCGGGTTGCCCAAAACCGGGGCGCTGTCGGTGAAATAGCCCACCGGGTCGACGCCGTTAATGGCGACTCCGCCACCGGCAAAGACCTCGGGTGTTGCGGCTAGGGCCGGCCGGGCGACAAAGGGCGCAGTCGCGAGAAGGCCCAGAAAGGTGCGACGGTGCAGCATGACAGCGACTCATGTGTTGGTTGCAATTCAATCAAGATGCGCCGCATCGGGGCGCAAGAAAACCCACCTCGCCAATCTGTGACCGGTCGGGCGCAATATTCAGTTGGCGACCTATGTGGTTGAAGCTCCCGTCGGCCGGCTAGAAAGCCGGTTTTTGCCGGAAACTGTCCGAACGGTTCCGGCAGGGCTTTCGGCCCGCAGCATCCGCCGGTCGACATTATCGTTTTGCGGGGTCTTCGGCCTGGCCCCTGGCAGCATAGAGCGCAACGGCAGCGGCGTTCGACACATTCAGCGACCCGAATCCGCCCGCCGCGCCGATCCGCACCAGCGTATCGCAGGTCTCGCGGGATTTCTCGCGCAGCCCCGGCCCTTCGGCCCCCATGACCAGCGCGACGGGGCGGTTGCGCCGCCCCTCCAGCGCCTGTTCGATGGTCTGGGTGGCGGTGCCATCGAGGCCAAGCACGATGTAACCCATCGCCTGCAGTTCCTGCATGCCGTCCGCCAGATTTCGGATCCTCAGGTATGGCTGGCGTTCCAGCGCCCCGCTGGCGGTTTTTGCCAGAGCCCCGGTTTCGGGGGCGGAATGACGCTGAACACCGACCACGGCGCGGGCACCGAACACTTCGGCCGAACGCAGAATCGCGCCGACATTGTGCGGGTCGGTGACACGGTCCAGCATGATGATCCGGGCCGGTTCGGGTCCGGGTCCAAGGGCAATGTCGGCAAGACTGCCCCAATCCAGAGGTTTGACCTCGAGCGCGGCACCCTGATGCACGGAGTCGGGATCGACAGGCGCTGCAAACTTACGCGGATCCGATATTTCCGGCTGCATCCCGCTGGCCGCGACCGCATCGGCGAGCTTGCTCAGTGCATTGTGGGTGACGACCAGTCGCAGGCGGCTCCGGGCCGGGTTCAACAGGGCGTCGCGCACCGCGTGCAGTCCGAACAGCCAGACGGTTTCGGCCGCCGCCGCCCGCTTGGCGCGTTCCTTGTCGATGACCCACTTGGGTTTTTCCATATCCCGTCCCCTGCCAGACTGTGACTGCCCTTGTCACCCATCGGCCGCCCTGGGTGCAAGGGGGGCCGGATTTTCCTGTTGACGGGCAAAGGGGGCGCAAGTATTCCCCGGCTCGCACCGACGGGCCTTGGCCCCATGGGGCGTGGGCGACAGGCCGCAAGGTGTGGCAGGAGACTGTAACTCTCTCGCGGAGACGCACGCCTGGTTCGATTCCAGGGTCGCCCACCATTGCTTTCCCGACTTCAACACGTTTGGCCACACGGTCGCCCCAGTGGTTGATTTCTGGGGCGACACGGCTAAAATGTCGTGATGCGTACTTTGTTTTTTGCATGTTTATCGGCTTTTCTCACCGCTTTGGCCGGTCAGTCAGAGGCGAGATGCATCAGAGCCACCTTCGATGAAGGCGCCTTCGAGATCGTATTCGGCGGTCAGGCCGGGGAATGTCGTGAATTCGTCTTTCCGGAAGGTGCAACAACGGGCACACTCGAAGTGCTTGAAAGCGGAGGCGTGTCGCTGCAACTGATGCACAGCCAGACCTTCCCCTATGTCGGCAAGCACAATGCCAACCCTTATACCTTTGAAATTTCCCGTCCGGTAGTCGGCGTCGACAGCTTTAATTTGATGGGGGGCGACTGCAAATCCTACATTGCCCGAATGACATCGTCGGCCCCGGGTACACGGTATGGCCCGGCAGATCGATGCACTGCTGCGCGAACTGCATCTATTGCCACCTGATCATCGCGCCGATCAAATGACAGAAACCCTTGCTGCGGCGATTGAACAATTCAAGGTCGAGGCCCAACTGCCTGACGATCTGGCGCTAGACACGTTGACTGCAGCGCTGCGCATCGCCAGCAGGACTGCGTCGCGCAAAGCACGGACGTCGGCAGATATCGCGACGGCGTGGCAGGATACGTGGCGCGACGACCGCGCCTTGCCAGAGGGGCTGAAACCGCAGCCGCAGGACATTGCCGATGTGGTGAACGAAGGTCCGCTGGCGCCGTTGAAAATCAAGCGATTTCAACAGGCGCTAAGCTATGCGGACCTTTACGACGGCGAAATTACAACCACTTTGTCGCCAACCTTTCTTGCCACGGTGGCGGCGTTCAACATTCACAAGAGCCTTGCGCCTGAAACATCGCCGGCACAGGCATACGCAGTATTTATGCAAAGCGGCATGACGCCGGTTTTACCGGCATCAGAAACCGTAACGCCGTCGGCCGAAAATACGCCGGAAATTGATATCGCATTGCAGACCAGCGTGAGGGTCAAATCCGGGTTAACGATCGATGATGTGCCAGAGCCCTATTTCGCGAAACCCCGCATCTTTCCCACCTTGGTTGGCGTCGATCCGGGCAGCGCCTCCGATAAGAATGGCTTCGTGGTCGGTGACAGGATTGCCCGGATTGGCGGCAGGGCAGTCGCTTCGACAAGCCAGGCACTTGCAATGTTGGACCGCGCAGCCCCCGGCCAACCACTTGAAATCGCCATCAGCAGTTTTTGCAAGCGGGGCCTGCGGATTCTGACTGTGACGGACGCCGCGCTGCCAGCGGTCGACAATCCGTTCGCCGATCTTTCGCACCTGACCGCGTTGCAGGCGTTCCATCTTGGTCAGATCCAAGGCATCGACCCGGACATTCTTGACAGCAACCTGTTCAGTTTCATTGACGCCCTTGGCAAGACGACGGCCCAGCGCTGTATCCGAAACCCGCGTGGCATTGAGAAGACGCTTACACTTATCAAAGACGGCGAAGTGCGCGATCCCGAGATAAAGACGTTCGCGGTGCCACGGGCTTTTTACGATTTCTATCTCGGTTCGTTCGACCGCCTGAAAGAGTCGCGCATCAGCGGTTACAAGCAGGCGGTCTATGAACTGGTCGATCAGTATGGATGCGACAGTTCTGAGTTTCGACGCCTGTCGCGTAACATCGCCGCACTGGGTGGGCCTGCAATGTCAGAGCAATGGGAACGTCAAGAAGCCCGTCCTTAAGAAGTGGTCGGTGCGCGCCCGCAATCGGACACCTCAGGCGCTTGCTCTGCCTCGCGCGGTGCAAACCAAAACGCGGCTTTTCCTGCCCTATCGCTTCGCATTATAGTCCCGCCAATTAACCCGCAGGGCAGGCACAGAATGGCACGAAATAAGGCCACAACCCAGTCGTTCAATATCATGGTGGTGGGTCAGGCCGGGCGACTGGAATACGAGGCGCTGGTTTTTGCCGCGTCGCTGCGCGAAAACGCACCGAAATTTCAGGGACGATTGATCGTGGCGGAGCCGCAGCCGGGGCCGTTGTGGGATGCCGATCCGCGGATCAGCCCGCCCCTGCACGAGGCATTGCAGGGCCTAGGGGCCGAAATCGTGCCATTCACCAATGTCCACTTTGGCCAGAACTACCTCCATGGAAACAAGATCGAGGGGCTGGCCGCCCTGCCCGCCGGCGAACCCTTTGTGTTCTTTGACACGGATACGATCGTGATCGGGGAGCTGTCGGACCTGGCATTCGATTTTGCCCGCCCGTCAGCGTCGATGGCGCGAACCGGCACCTGGCCAGAAGAAGAGCTTTATTGGCCGGGTTATGCGGCCATCTGGAAATCACTCTACGACAAATTCGGCCTGGATTTTGCCAGCAGCCTCGATCTGACCAAACCCGATGAATACTGGGAACGTTACCTTTACTTTAACGGCGGTTGGTTTTTCGGCGCAGATCCCGCGGTCTTTGGACAGCGGTTTGCAGACTATGCTGTGAGCGTGCGCGATGACCCGCCCGCCGAACTGGTCCTGCAATCGCTTGACCCCTGGTTGGATCAGGTGGTGCTGCCGCTGGTGATCCACAGTTTGGGCGGCGGGAAACCGAGGCCTGAACTGGCCGGGCTGGATGGCGACGTGACGCGCCATTACCGGATGCTGCCCCTGCTCTACGCCCGCGAAACGACCGCCGTGGTGCAGGCATTCGAAGCGATCTGCGCGCCCAACAAGATCAAGAAGCACCTAAAAAACCACGATGCCTTCAAGCGGATGGTCTATCAGGGCCGGGGCGAAAAGGTGCGCGCCCTGTTCGATCAGAACGACCTGCCACCCCGCGAGCGCCAAATTCGCAACATGATCAAGAAGCACGGCTTCTGGATGCGATGAGGGGTGCCATTATCCGTTAGCCACATTTGACAACGGCGTAGCCTTGTTCCTTTTCGTTCGCAGTTCGAACTGGTGCGGATTGAGTGGCCGCTGATTTCCGCCTACACCGACCCCCGGACAATTCAAACGGGAGGATCCTATGACTGACGGCCCATCTTACGGTTTCGACACCCTGCAAATTCATGCCGGGGCAAAACCCGATCCGGCGACAGGCGCGCGCCAGATCCCGATCTATCAGACCACGGCCTATGTGTTTCGCGACGCGGACCATGCAGCGGCGTTGTTCAATCTCGCCGAGGTCGGCTATATCTACTCCCGCCTGACCAACCCGACTGTGGCGGCGCTGGCCGAACGGATTGCAACGCTTGAGGGTGGTGTTGGTGCGGTCTGCTGTTCGTCGGGCCATGCGGCGCAGATCATGGCACTGTTTCCGCTGATGAATCCCGGCTGCAATGTCGTTGCGTCAACCCGGCTTTACGGCGGCACCGTGCAACAGTTCACCAACACAATCCGCAAATTCGGCTGGTCTGCCCGGTTCGTCGATTTCGACGATCTGGATGCCGTCAAAAAGGCGATCGACGGCGATACCCGTGCGGTGTTCTGCGAAAGCATTGCAAACCCCGGCGGCTATATCACCGACATTCCGGCGATTGCGCAAATTACCGACGCGGCCGAGGTGCCGCTGATCGTCGACAACACCAGCGCCACGCCCTACCTCTGCCGCCCGATTGAACTCGGGGCCACATTGGTCGTCCATTCGACCACCAAATACCTGACGGGCAACGGCACCGTCACGGGCGGTTGTGTGGTGGATTCGGGCAAATTCGACTGGTCAGCGAATGACAAATTTCCGTCGCTGTCTGCCCCCGAACCCGCCTACCACGGGTTGAAATTCCATGAAGCCCTTGGCCCGATGGCCTTCACATTTCACTCCATCGCCATCGGTCTGCGCGATCTCGGGATGACGATGAACCCGCAGGGCGCACATTATACGCTTATGGGGATCGAAACCCTGTCGCTCAGGATGGAAAAGCACGTCGAAAACGCAGTCAAGGTGGCGACGTGGCTGGAAAACGACCCCCGCGTAGACTTCGTCACCTATGCCGGGCTGAAATCGTCGCCTTACCAAAAGCGTATCAAGGACATCTGCCCGCGCGGAGCCGGGGCGTTGTTCACCTTCGCGGTCAAGGGCGGCTATGAGGGATGTATCAAGCTGGTCGATAATCTTGAAATCTTCAGCCATGTTGCCAACCTTGGCGATACTCGCAGTCTGGTCATCCATTCGGCCAGCACGACCCACCGGCAACTGACCGAAGCCCAGCAGGTTGCCGCCGGGGCCGGCCCGAACGTGGTGCGCCTGTCGATCGGTATCGAAGATCCGGTCGACCTGATTGCCGACCTCGATCAGGCCCTGGCCAAGGCGACGGCCTGAGGAATTGGCCCCGGCGTGATGGCGCACCGGGGCCTTTTCGGCAATCACGCGCTGTTGACAGGCCGCGACCGGGGTTTGCGTTGTGTCTGCCTTGCCCTACATTCATCTTGTCATCACGTCGGCCGGATCCGGACGATACAGAACGCCACATGAAGGAGCACTCAAAGTGACATCGCAGGCGATCACAGTTTCCCGCACCCAAGATTCACTGCGCCAACGCGCCATGGCCCTGCTGGCGATGACGATGCTGGCATTGGCCCTTGCCTTTGCGCAAGCCACCCCCGCCCCGGCGCAGGACCGCCCCGTCAGTTTCGCCGATCTGGCCGAACGGGTCAGCCCCGCCGTCGTCAACATCACAACCACCACCGTCGTCGCAGGTCGCACCGGCCCGCAGGGAATCGTCCCCGACGGTTCCCCGTTCGAGGATTTCTTCCGCGATTTTCAGGATCGGCAGGGCGACAATGGCCCGCGCCGGTCATCCGCCCTTGGATCCGGTTTCGTCGTTTCGGATGACGGTTACATCGTCACCAACAACCACGTGATCGAAGGCGCCGACGAGATCGAGATCGAATTC
>JBBKXP010000403.1:0-18692 GCA_037969545.1 Paracoccaceae bacterium
CTTGTAGGTGGCCTGAAGGTCGACAGCCAAGCCCAGCGCCGCGGCGTGCTTATGACACAGGTTCAGCCGATTGAGCGCTTTGCGAGCGGTATCAGCCTTGTCATGCCAGATTGGGGCGAGGGTATCACGGATTAGGTCTGGTCGATTTCAGAGATGGGGACAGCGCCCAGCTTTGGAAGGATATGTAACTCCAGAGGGCTGAACCATCGACCAGCGACACCGTCTCTCTTGCGTTCTGCTTTCCGGCTCTCGAAAGTATCTTGGGCAATGTCGCTCAGTAAGCTCAGGCCTTTGCTACTCTCCCGGCGAAGTCGTTCGCGATCGCGAATGGGATCTGAATCGGACTGTGGGTTCGAATTCGGCACCGGCGCGGTCCCGGCTTGCGGCGTCATGGCGGCGGTCGTTTGAAAAACATGGGCTGGACCCGGCGAGAGAGCGCAGGCCCGAGCGGGCAGCCGGAACCGACATGGATCGCAGGCGCGACATCCTGAAACAGTTCCTGCTGGTCGCCGCGCCGAAACTTGACCAGCTTTTCGCTCTTGTCGGCAAGTCCGGTTGTGGTGTGTTGCTGACAGATTCGGATGACATCTTACTGGATCAGCGCTGCACTGACGGCGATTCGGCGGTGTCTCAGAAATGGGGCCTGTGGCAGGGCACCGATTGGAGCGAGGCCGCCGAAGGCACCAACGGGATCGGCACCTGTCTGATGGAAAACCGGCAGGTGATCATCCAACGCGAGGAACATTTCTTTGCCCGCAACTTGGGGATGAGCTGCATGGGTGCGCCGATCTTTGGGGCCGACGGCAGCGTGATTGCGGCGCTTGATGTCTCGTCTGCCCGTGCCGATCAGACCGAGGCCTTTAACAGGCTGATCGCCGCGATGGTGGCACAGACCGCGCGTCAGATCGAAACCGACCATATTCGCGCCTCCTTTCCCAAGGCGAGGATCATCATTGCCGAAAGCGACGATGCGGACGCCGCAATGTTGCTGGCTGTCGATACCGACAACATTCTTGTTGGCGCGACGCATGGGGCCCGCAAGGCCTTTGGTCCGCAATCGCAGGGGCCGCTGACAAAGCGTCCGGCATCCGATCTGTTTGGCCGCGAAGACGGGCCGTCGGGGTTTGAGCGGGCAGTGCGCGCTGCGGTGATTTGGGCGATTTCACGCGCCGGTGGCAACGTGTCAGAAGCCGCCCGCGCCCTTGGTGTCGGGCGCGCGACACTGTATCGGCGGATGAAGCGGCTTGGGCTGGACGGGATTCCCGGCTGATCTGTCTCACTATTGAGACAGATGTGCCCGGGCCGTGTTGGCCGTCTGTCCGCGATATCCCCAATCGCATGTACCTTTGACGCACCCCGGTTGGAGGACCGGTTCAGAGGAGGAACATCATGAACGAAATGGCTCAAAAGGTGGGGCAGTACAAATCGCCCTTCAAAAACCGCTATGACAATTTCATCGGTGGCAAGTTCGTCGCGCCCAAGGCCGACAAGTATTTCAAGAACACGACGCCGATCACCTGCGCCGTGTTCAACGAAAACGCCCGGTCGGACGCAGTCGAAGTGTACGCTGCGATCGACGCCGCAGATGCCGCCAAGGATGCCTGGGGTCGCACGTCGACGACGCAACGATCCAACATGCTGCTCAAGATCGCCGAGATCATGGAGGCGAACCTTGAATTGCCGGCGACCTGCGAAACTTGGGATATCAGCAAGGCGATCCGCGAAACCGTCAACGCCGACCTGCCGCTGGCGATCGACCATTTCCGCTATTTCGCCGGGGCGATCCGGGCGCAGGAAGGCACGTCGAGCCAGATCGACAACGACACGGTCGCCTACCATTTTCACGAACCGCTGGGCGTTGTCGCGCAGATCATCCCGTGGAACTTTCCGCTGCTGATGGCAACGTGGAAACTGGCGCCGGCGCTGGCTGCCGGCAACTGCGTGGTGCTGAAACCGGCCGAACAGACGCCTGCGTCGATCATGGTTCTGATGGAACCGATCGCCGACGTGTTGCCCGCCGGCGTGCTGAACGTCGTCAACGGCTTTGGTCTGGAAGCAGGTAAGCCTTTGGCGAAAAGCCCGGGCATCGCAAAGGTCGCGTTCACCGGCGAAACCACGACTGGCCGCTAGATCATGCAGTATGCCACCGAAAACCTGATCCCGGTGTCGCTCGAACTAGGTGGCAAGTCACCCAACGTGTTCCACAAGGACGTGATGCGCGAGGACGATGCCTATCTGGACAAGGCGATCGAGGGGTTCGCCTTGTTCGCCTTCAATCAGGGCGAGGTCTGCACCTGCCCCAGTCGTGCCCTGATCCACGAAGACATCTATGACGCCTTCATGGAGCGTGCCATTGCCCGTACCAAAGCCATCGTCACCGGCGATCCGCGTGCCGAGGGCGTGATGATGGGGGCGCAGGCGTCGGAGGAGCAAAAGGAAAAGATCCTCAGCTACTTCGATATCGGGCGGCAGGAAGGCGCAAAAACGCTGATCGGCGGCGAAGCGGCCGATCTGGGCGGCGAATTATGGGGTGGTTACTACATCCAGCCGACGATTCTGGAAGGCCACAACAAGATGCGGGTGTTTCAGGAAGAAATCTTTGACCCGGTCGTGTCGGTCACGACATTCAAGGACGAAGATCAGGCACTGGAAATTGCAAACGACACGCTTTTCGGGCTTGGCGCCGGTGTGTGGTCGCGCGATGCAAATACCTGCTACCGGTTTGGCCGGGCCATTCAGGCCGGGCGGGTCTGGATCAACAACTACCATGCCTATCCGGCCCACGCGGGCTTTGGTGGTTACAAACAGTCGGGAATCGGGCGTGAAAACCACAAGATGATGCTGGACCACTACCAGCAGACAAAGAACATGCTGATGAGCTATGATCCAAACAAACTGGGCTTCTTCTAGAGTCCGCGAAAGCACAGGTGCGGAGCCCTTGGAGGCTCTGCACATTCAATCGAAGGAGTGCCAAGATGACGGATCAACCGATCTTCTGCGTGACCGACGGTGCCCCGATTGCGGGCACCGCGACGCATACGCGGGTCACCGCAACCCAGGCCGCACGTGACCTGATGGCCGAAATCAGATCGGACTACGGCGATATCATGTTCCACCAGTCGGGCGGTTGCTGTGACGGCTCGTCGCCGATGTGGTGGCCGGGCACGGCGGCATGTTCCGCCTCGATAATGGACGCGAAAAACGGATCCTGACCCGGTCACGGATTCTGAGTGGGGACGAGCTTGCCGCGCTTGATGCGCCACTCGCCTAGCCGAAACGCTCTGTGCGATCGGGATCCCAACCTTGCCATTGTCTCGGTAGCGGCGACTTTGCTAGCGTCGCTGACGTTTCCGCGCGCGTTCAGTACCCGATCGACCGTGGCCGAACCGACGCCGGCGCAATCGGCCGCAGCTTTTTTGTCGGGGTGGAACCGACCCGAAACTGGTCATGCTTCACGCTGGGCATTGGTCATGGTGCGGCATTGTGGCGACGGTTCTGCTATCGCCGCAGGATGGCGGGCGATGGTGGCTGGCTGTTTATCGAACACGCGGAGGTCTTACTGAATGGCCCTGAAGGACTGGAAACATCCGTGGCGCCGCTCAATGGCGTCATGCCTGCCGCGACCGCCGACCACAAACCCCAAGCGATTTGAAAAAGGAAACCGGGATGCCGTGGATTGATGCCTGTTCGGCTGCCGATTGGCTGGCGGAATGGTGCAGGATGTAGTCGTCGCCGACGAACCGTTCGATGGCTTGTCGCGGCTGGCAACTATTGAACATCAGATCGTAAAAGGCGATCGCGTTCTTCTTGTCTTCGGCGGGGTTGGCGGACATGTCAGTTTGCTTTCAACTACTTCGGGTTCATGTCGCGCTGCCCGGACCGCAGTCCTGATCCCGAAATTTCTAGGCGCAGTTCCAATGACGGCACTACGTGTCGTCAGTGTCGCCCGTTCCTGCGGAATGGCGCCGTCAGATGTCCAGCGTGTTGTCGCGTTCCCACTGGGTAAAGTGGCGGGCGTAGCTGTTCCATTCCTGATGCTTGAGCTTGAGATAGGCGGTCGAGAATTCGTCGCCCATCGCAGATTTCAGGCTTTTATCAGCGTCATAGGCACGCAACGCGTCCAGCATGTTCAGCGGCAGTTTCGGCGCACCTTTGACGGTGTGACCCTCGGCGTACATGTCGATATCGTGGCGTTTGCCCGGATCGGCGTTGCTGCGAATGCCGTCCAGACCGGCGGCAATGATCACCGCCTGCAGCAGATAGGGGTTCACCGCGCCATCGGGGAGCCGCAGTTCGAACCGCCCTGGCCCGGGAACGCGCACCATATGGGTGCGGTTGTTGCCAGTCCATGTCACCGAATTGGGTGCCCATGTCGCGCCGGAAACAGTGCGCGGCGCATTGATCCGCTTGTAGCTGTTTACCGTCGGGTTGGTGATCGCGGCCAAGGCGCTTGCGTGTTTCATGATGCCGCCCAGAAACGCCCGGCCCTTGTCGGACAGGCCCAGTTCGGCGGTTGGTCCGGTGCCTTTGGGGGCGGCAAAGACGTTGGTCTTGCCGGATTTGTCCCAGACCGAGATATGTGCGTGACAGCCGTTGCCGGTCAGACCCTCGATGGGTTTGGGCATGAAGGTGGCGCGAAAGCCGTGCTTTTCGGCGACCGACCGGGTCATGAATTTAAAGAACGAATGCTTGTCGGCGGTGACCAGCGCGTCGTCGTATTTCCAGTTCATCTCGAACTGGCCATTCGCGTCTTCGTGGTCGTTCTGGTAGGGTTCCCAGCCCAGATCCAGCATGTAGTCGCAGATTTCGCGCACCACGTCATAGCGTCGCATCACCGCCTGCTGGTCATAGCAGGGCTTGCCCGAGGTGTCGTAGGGGTCGCTGATTTCACTGCCATCGGGGCTGAGCAGGAAAAACTCGGCCTCGATCCCGGTCTTGACGTGCAGGCCCTCGGCCTCGGCCTTGGCGACCTGTTGGCGCAGAACGTTGCGCGGGGCCTGCGCCAGATCGGCGTCGTTCATCACGCAATTCGCCGGCACCCAGGCCACATCGGGGTTCCACGGCATCTGGATGACGCCGGCAGGATCGGGCACGGCCAGCATGTCGGGGTGGGCCGGAGTCAGGTCAAGGTGGGTGGCGAAACCGGCGAAACCCGCGCCGTCCTTTTGCATGTCGCCGATCGCCTGCGCGGGGACCAGTTTGGCGCGCTGGCCGCCGAACAGGTCAGTGTAGGAGATCATGAAATACTTGACGCCCTTGTCCTTGGCGAATTTGGCCAGATCTTTGGTCATGTCGGTGTCCCTGTCGTCTTTTTCATTCAAACGGGCGCGTGGCAGATGTCCGCGCCCGGTGTTTGGGTCAGTAACTTGTGCCGGGTTTGCCCGGATACCAGTTGGTCCCTGCCAGCGGGATTTTGGCCATCGCCGCTGCCTCCATCGTCAGGGCGCACAGGTCTTCGGGCTCGAGGTTGTGCAGGTGGTTCTTGCCACATGCGCGGGCGATGGTCTGCGCCTCGAGCGTCATCACCTTGAGGTAATTGTTCAACCGCCGGCCGCCTTCGACCGGGTCGAAACGCGCCATCAGTTCGGGGTCCTGGGTGGTGATTCCGGCGGGGTCGCGGCCTTCGTGCCAGTCATCATAGGCGCCGGCGGTGGTGCCCAGCTTTTGATACTCGTCCTCCCAGCGCGGATCGTTGTCGCCCAGCGCGATCAGCGCGGCGGTGCCGATGGCGACCGCATCGGCGCCCAGCGCCAGCGCCTTGGCGACATCGGCGCCGTTGCGGATACCGCCCGAGACAACCAGTTGCACCTCGCGGTGCATGTCCAGATCCTGCAGGGCACGCACAGCCTCGGGGATGCAGGCGAGGATCGGCTGGCCGACGTGTTCGATGAACACATCCTGCGTCGCTGCGGTGCCGCCCTGCATCCCGTCCAGCACGACCACATCCGCCCCCGCCTTGATCGCCAGCGTGGTGTCGAAGTAGGGCCGCGCACCGCCGATCTTGATGTAGACCGGGACCCGCCAGGCGGTGATTTCGCGGATCTCCATGATCTTGATTTCAAGGTCGTCGGGCCCGGTCCAGTCAGGGTGGCGGCAGGATGATCGCTGGTCGATGCCCTTGGGCAGATTGCGCATCTTGGCCACCCGGTCCGATATTTTCTGGCCCAGCAACATGCCGCCGCCACCGGGTTTGGCCCCCTGGCCGACGACGATTTCAATGGCATCGGCGCGGCGCAGATCGTCGGGGTTCATGCCATAGCGGGATGGCAGATACTGATAGACCAGCTTTTTCGAATGGCCGCGTTCCTCTTCGGTCATGCCGCCGTCGCCGGTTGTGGTCGAGGTGCCTGCCAGCGTCGCGCCGCGCCCCAGCGCCTCTTTCGCAGGGCCAGAGAGGGCACCGAACGACATCCCGGCGATGGTCACGGGAATGTCGAGTTCGATCGGGTTCTTGGCGAACCTTGTCCCCAACGTGACCCGGGTGTCGCACTTTTCGCGGTAACCCTCGAGCGGGTAGCGCGAGATCGAGGCGCCAAGAAACAGCAGGTCGTCAAAGTGCGGCAGCTTGCGTTTGGCGCCGCCGCCGCGAATGTCATAGATGCCGGTCGCCGCCGCACGCCGGATTTCGGCGTTGACGGACTGCGAGAAGGTCGCCGACTGGATCGGCACCGTCCGGGGTGCGCCGTCGCTTTTCTGGTCTTTCATGGCCGGACTGCCCTAATATGCGTTGTCGATGTTGAAATTGTACAGCTTGCGGGCCGATCCGTAGCGTTTGAACTCTTGCGGTTTCGCATCGCAGCCGCCGCGTTTCAGCAGGTCGGCAAGGATCGCCAGATGTTCGGGCCGCATTTCCTTTTCGATGCAATCGGCGCCCAGCGATTTGACCGCACCGCGCACGAACAGGCGAGCCTCGTACAGGCTGTCGCCCAGCGCCTCGCCGGCGTTGCCGCAAACCACCAGATTGCCTGATTGCGCCATGAAGGCGGACATATGGCCGATGTTGCCATGCACCACGATGTCGATCCCTTTCATCGAGATCCCACAGCGCGACGATGCGTTGCCCTTGATCACCAGCAACCCGCCGTTGCCGGTGGCCCCGGCATACTGGCTAGCATCGCCGTCGATGATGACGGTGCCCGACATCATGTTTTCGGCGACGCCAGGCCCGGCGGACCCCTTGATCAGCACGGTCGCCTGTTTGTTCATGCCCGCACAGTAGTAGCCGGTCGAGCCGCGCACCGTGACCTCGATCGGTGCATCAAGACCGCAAGCGATGGCATGGGCGCCCTTGGGGTTGTCGATCTCCCATGCGGTCTGGTTGGTCGTGCCGGCCAGGGCATGCAGCGTCGCGTTCATGTCGCGCAGCGGCACCTGCGCCATGTCGATGGTCTGCATCAGGCAGCCTTTTCGGACTTGGTCGGGGCGCTGCCGTGGCTCCAGAAATAAACTGTCGCGGGTTCCGGTTCCCAGACCCGCGCGGTGTCGATGCCCGGCAGGCTGACAAGGGCACGGTATTCCGACCCGAATGCGACATACTGATCGGTTTCGGCCATCACGGCGGGTTTGCAGGCAATCGGGTCGCGGACCACGCCGAACCCGTCCTTGGTGCCGACGACAAAGGTAAAGAATCCGTCAAGATCGTCGAGCGCGCTTTTCAGTGCTTCGCCCAGCGTTGCGCCTTCGCGCATTTTCCAGGTCAGGTAGGCGGCGCCGACCTCGGTATCGTTCTCGGTTGCGATGTGGATGCCCTGACGGCGCAGTTTGCGGCGCAGCGAGGCGTGATTGGACAGCGATCCGTTATGCACAAGGCACTGATCGGGGCCGGTGTTGAAGGGGTGCGCGCCCATGGTCGTCACCGCCGATTCGGTTGCCATGCGGGTGTGGCCGATACCGTGGGTGCCCGCCATCTGGTGCAGGTGAAACCGTTCGGCCACGTCCTTGGGCAGGCCGACCTCCTTGTAGATTTCCAGCGTGTCGCCGGTGCTCATCACCCTGATTTTCGGGTTCAGACCCATCAGTGCGGCGCGGGCGGCAACGATCAGACCGGCGGGCAGGGTCAGCACCGCGTGGGTGCTGGCAACGTGTATCGTGACCGGTTTGCCCAGCGCCTTTGACAGCGCCTTGTCCAGCCCGGCGAAGTCCTGTTCGGGGGTGTCGGACTGGATCGTCAGCTTGGTCTTGCCCGGCGTCTCGTGGCCATAGATCGCGATGCCGGCGCTGTCGGGACCGCGATCGGTCATGGTGATCAGCATATTGGTGAGCATCTCACCCAACTGCGGCTCGAGCGATTTGTCTTTCAGGAAAAGTCCGACGATGCCGCACATGGCGTGGTCCTTTGCGTTGCATACTCGAGTTCAAGATAGCAGGGGTCCATGCGAGGTTCAACTCGCAAGAAACAAATTTTCATATCAGAAAACAAATTCGGGCGGCGCTTTGTCCCGCCGCCCGTCGTGTGCTGCTGCTTAGTAAAGGTCTATCATCCTGGCCTTGCCGGCCTTGTCGGCGTCGCGGCGCACATCCTCAAAGTCCCGGCTTTCGCGGCGGAACTGCATCACGTGCCAGCCAAGCCAGAAGATGACGCCGATAATCGTCATGACGAACTCCCAGCCTTGCAGCGGATAAACCGCCCCGACATCGGCCAGATCGACGGCCCAGCTATCGTATCCGATTGTTGACATCGTATCTCTCCTTACCTGCTTGCCAGATAGGCGTGTTGGGCAGCTTTGATCTGCGCGATGGACTCTTCGTAGGTATGATATTCCTCGTAATCGAGGCCCATGATTTCAACGTCCTCGGGGATCCGCAAGGCGCCAAAGGCGTGCTGGATCTTGGCGAGGACGAAGGCCGGCAGGAACCCGAGAAGCCCGAACATGATCGCGGCCCCAACGATCTGGCCCAGCGGACTCACCGTCGCATAGCCTTCGTAGGGCGACGATGGTGCGCCCCATAGCACGAAACCCGCGATGATCAGGCCGACCACACCAGCATAGCCATGCACCGCAACCGCGCCCACCGCATCGTCGATCTTGAAGCGACGTTCGATCCAGTAGTGCAGTTTGTAGACGATCACGACGCCGACCGCGCCGACCAGCATCGCCTGGATCGGGTGATACAGGTCATTGCCCGCCGAGGCGGTGATGATCCCCGCCAGACCGCCGGAGAATGTCCAGAAGGCATCACCCTTGGACACGATGTAGGCGGCCATCAAACCGCCGGACAGCGACATCAGAAAGTTGAAGGTGATCGCCGACAGCGAGGTCGGGGCAAGATAGATGTTGGTTGCCGTCCAGGTGGTGCCGGTGATCTGACCGCCGATGACTTCCGGCGAAATCACAGGGACGTTGCAGGCGGCATAAAAGCCCCAGAACCCGGTGTAGATCAGGAAGATCCCGATCGCCAGCATCCAGGGATTATGCGGCGGAATGTCCCGCGGGGTGCCGTCGGCGGCGAATTTGCCGATCCGCGGCCCCAGCACGACCAACACGCCCAGCGCATAGCCACCGGCGATCGCGTGAATGACTCCCGAGGCATAGGCATCGTGATAACCCAGCACCTTGACCATCCAGCCATCCCAGTGCCAGCCCCACGCCGCGTCGATGATCCACCAGACCGAGCCGATCATGACGGCATGCAGCCAGAGGGCGCTGGACCGGATCCGTTCGATCACCGACCCCGAAACGATGGATGCGGCTGTCCAGCTGAACAGCAGAAAGGCCGCCCAGAACACGCCGGTAATATGGTCCTGCAGGTTGGTGCCCATGTTTGCGGCCCATGGCGTGTAGGGGGCGCCCGCCTCGAAGTTGATGCCGCCCATGCCCGGAAAGGCGCTCGGAAATGTCCAGTAAATCCACCAGCCGAAGAAAAAGAAGGTCACCGTTACCAGTGGAATGATCATGATGTTCTTCATCAGCGTGTGCATGTGGTTGCGCCGCCGGCTGGCGCCGACTTCGTACATGCAGAACCCGACGTGAATCAGGAACATGAAAACGACGGTCACCCAATAGTAGAATTCGGTGAACACCGTTGTCAGTGCGTTCAGATTGCCATCCAATTGTCTGTCTCCCCGTTTTGCTTGGTCAGGGGTCTGTTGTCCCCCCCGAATTGCCTTTGGTTTCCCCAAAGTAAAAATTCTTTCATCTAGTATTGCTTAGTGGATCACGGTTCTGTCAACAAGTTTCCGAACTGGTGACGCAGTCGCGGCTTAGCAAACCAGGTTGATTTGCAGCCTTGGCACCCTGCATTCCATTTCGATGGTCGTGATCGGTGCGATCATGATGCTGGTCCGCCATCCGATCCGGCACCGGGGTATCGCACCGATCGTGATCTGGCGGACATTCAAGGCGATCACCGTGCATGTGGCGCCGGTGCTGGCCCTCGCCAACGCCTGCCGATAGGTGATCGAACCGCCACTGATTGCTTGGCGGAATTTCTCTGCGGGGAAACTTTGTTGCTCAAGAGTATTGCTTTCCGGCAACTGATGTTGCTTGATCAAAGAGATTCGCCAATCATCATTAGGAGACGATCATGGCCCTTTCCTGGAGATTTTCGACACTCGCCAGCCGGCATCGGGCACTGGGATCGAATCTTGAGGATTGGGGCGGGATGGGCACCGCGTGGACCTACGACAAGGACGCCGAGGCCGAGTATGTGGCGATCCGCACCAAGGCCGGGTTCATGGACGTGTCGGGGCTGCACAAGGTCCATGTGATCGGCCCACACGCTGCCAAGGTCATCGACAAGGCAACGACCCGCAACACCGACAAGATCATGCCGGGACGATCGGTCTATGCCTGCATGTTGAACGACGCCGGCAAGTTCGTCGACGATTGCGTGATCTTTCGGATGGGCCCGAACAGCTGGATGGTCGTCCACGGCACCGGCGCCGGGCATGAGCAGCTGACGATGGCATCGCAGGGGCGGCAGGTTGACGTCCGGTTTGACGACGATCTGCATGACATTTCCCTGCAAGGCCCGCTGGCGGTCGATTTTCTGGACAAGCAGGGGGTGCCGGGGATCCGCGATCTGGCCTATTTCAGCCACATGCCCACGGTGCTTTGGGGTTGTCCGGTGACGATTTCGCGCACCGGCTATACCGGCGAGCGGGGCTACGAGATTTTCTGCCGGGGCGTCGATGCGCCGCTGATCTGGGATAATCTGGTCGAAAAGGGTGCGCCGCTGGGGATCATTCCGACCCGGTTCACCACGCTGGACCGGCTGCGCGCCGAAAGCTACCTGCTGTTTTATCCCTTCGACAATTCCGAGATGTATCCGTTCGAAAACGAAGGCCCCGGCGACACCCTGTGGGAACTGGGCCTTGATTTTACCGTCTCGCCCGGAAAAACCGGATTTCGCGGTGCCGAAGAGCATTATCGGTTAAAAGGCAAGGAACGCTTCAAGATTTACGGCCTGATGTGCGAGGGCACAACGCAGATCGCTGATGGGTCGCCCCTGTTCAAGGATGGCAAGCAGGTGGGGGTGGCGACGGTCGGCCTGAATTCCAAACTGCATGGCTATAACGTCGCAATTGCGCGGATGCCGGTCGACTGCGCCAGGGACGGCGTTGAAATGGTCGTGAAAACCGACGGAAAAGATGTAAAGTGCAAGGCACAGTCGTTGCCGTTTGACGATCCGGACAAGAAAAAGCGCACAGCCAAGGGGTGAACCGCCGCAATGAGTTCATTTGCCTTTCCGACAAGCATCAAGAGCCGCCCGGTCTATGGCACGCTTGCGCCACGAGACGGGTCGGCGCATCTGATGATCGCCGATGCCGACGGGGCCGGGGCAATCCTTGCCGTCGCCAAGGCAGCGCCGACGCTGCTGCCGATGACCCACATCATCTATATTCCGCGCGATGCGCCGCACACCGATGCCTTGCGATCCTTGAAGCCGGCAAAGTTCTATTCAGGCCCCAGCTATGCCGCCGCCCTGCCGCGCATTCGCAAGGCGTTGGCTGATGCCCGGATGGGGTTGCAAGTCTATCTGACTGGAACCGAGGGGCTGATCGGGCAGGCGATGAACGAGGCAATGCAGGCGGGTTTCCCACATAACGCAATTCAGACCGAACACCGCGGATCGGTCGCGCGGCGGATGCAGTGCGTCCATTGCAAGGGGATCACCGAAGATGTGGACACCGATCCTTTCGTTTGTGTGCACTGCGGCCTGAACCTGTTCGTGCGCGATCATTATTCGCGTCGTCTGGCTGCCTATCAGGGGGTCTGCATCGATGCCGAGACACCCGGACAGGTGCCACCGCGCAAGGCGCTGTATTCATGAGCGGGGCGGAAAAAATCGCGGTCACCGTGACCGACATCGTGGCGTTGAACGAACTTGTCACCCGGTTCGAATTCAAACGCAGCAAAGGCGGTCTGCTGCCGACATTTTCCGGTGGTGCGCATACGGTTGTCAGGATGAACGACGCGGGGGTGACGCGGCTTAACCCGTATTCGCTGATGTCCGACCCGATGGACCAGCGCGCCTATACGATTTCGGTGCGCCGCGACGATGCCGGACGGGGCGGGTCGCTGTTCATGCATAACAAGGTCAAGGTCGGCGATGCGATGACCATCAGCTATCCGGTCAACCTGTTCTCGCTCGACCTGCGTGCACGCAAGCATCTGTTTCTGGCAGGCGGCATCGGGATCACGCCGTTTCTGGCGCAGATCAAGCAACTGGCCCGGATCGGCGGCCGGTGGGAATTGCATTATGCCAGTCGCAATGCCGCCCTTGGCAGCTATGTCGACACGCTGACGGGGCGCTATCCGAACCAGACACACATCTATTTCGACGACGACAAGCAGGTGATCGACCTTGCGCATCTGCTCGACGGGCAACCCCTGGGCACCCACGTCTACGTCTGCGGTCCCAAGGGGATGATCGACTGGGTGTGCAACACCGCTGCCGCCGCCGGATGGCCGCGCGAAACCGTGCATTACGAGGAATTTCTGGCGCCGCGCCCCGGCAAGCCCTTCGAGGTGAAACTCGCCGTGTCGAACAAGGTCATTCAGGTCGGCGAAAACGAAAGCCTGCTGGAAGCCATCGAACGGGCCGGGGTCGACGCGCCTTATCTGTGCCGGGGCGGCGCCTGCGGCCAATGCGAAACCGACGTGATCGGCTATGACGGTCAATTCCTCCACCGCGATCACTGGCTGGACGATGCCGACCACGCCAGCGGCAAGAAAATCATGCCCTGCGTCAGCCGGTTCGAGGGCAAAACACTGGTATTGGACAGGTGACATGAGCATTCAGTTTCGTGACGAAACCTTTCGCGATGATTACACGTTTCGCAATTCGGCCTGGGCGATCAAACGCTTTCCGTTTCCGTTTCACGAAGACAGCTACATGTATGCGGTCAACATGGAACAGCACCGGGGCGGGCCGGCCGGGTCGATCTATGAAATGCGGTTCGATGTCGACGAACACTATGTTTCGGAAATGCGCGACCGTGCACTGGTGCTGGCCGACGATCCGCTGCGCTGTCAATCCTTGCCGCACATGACACTTGCCGGCTGGGATCTGCTGGAACTGATCATGGTCAGCAAATCCGAGGATTACCGCGACCTGTTCGAACTGCACCGCGACGGCCATATCTGGCGCTGGGTGAACAAGCCGCTGGGGATCGACGACACATTCACCTTTCTGGACGAGGCGACCCTGCCTTATGGCCCGATGGAATACATCACCCGGCAGACGCAGGGCGATTTCTGTCTGCTGGATCAGCGCGACGATATGCTGTGGATGGACGCCGGCATGGTGACGACGCAGGCCGACTGGAGCCTTGATTTCGATATCGGCATGAACTTTTTCGAATGGCACGCGCCGGTGCCGCTGGCGCATGAAAAAGGGATATTCGTGCGGGCGCTCAAGTTTCTGCTGAACGTCCAGCAGGGCGCCCCGGCGCGGCGGCTGAACTGGACGATGACGGTCAATCCGCTGCTCGATACAAGCCCGGAAAACTACCACAAATGGGGCATCCAGAAAACCACGCTGACGCCCGAGAACATCGGTGCCAAACAGCATCTTCGGGTCGAATTGCAGACGTTCTTCCGCCTGCCCCGCTCGAATGCGCTGGTGTTCCCGATCCGCTGCTATCTCTGCGCATTTCAGGATCTGATGACCGTGCCGAAATGGGGCCGCAGGCTGCACCGGGTGGTGCGCGACCTGCCGGTCGAACTGGCGACCTACAAGGGGTTCATCGCCAACCGACCGCTGATGCTGGATTACCTGTCAAAATTCGATGACGACCTGCCGACCAGCCCCGGCATCTGGCCCGATCTTGAGACGGAGCCGGCATTGCGGTCATGATGGGCAGGGATGCAGAGGACGGATGCACGGGTTGGGCTGACTGGTTCCTGATCAGGTCCGTGTTGCTCCGGGTCCGAATGTCCCGATAACAAAAGCTGCCATGAGCGAGATAAAGACCATCTCACCACCATCCTCAAGGACCAGCAGGATTCCGTTTATCATCGACCGCGGTGGCGAAAAGAAATGCACGAAATCGACAAATACCCCGCAAACGATGACGCCGGAAAACAGGACGGCCAGGACGCCAAGTTGCCCTTTGATTTCTGATGACGTTCGGGTCCATGCAAGAAGTACGATTGCCAGACATACGAACCCCAGCAGGATCCAAAATCCGATTTCGCCCAAGGCGATAACCATACGAGACTCGATGCCAAAATTGTCAAACGCAAATTGACCGAAAAATTTATTTGCAAGCTGTCCCGACCGCTCGTGCAGCTGAAGGCTGTCATCAGCCAGAATGAGTGTGAACGCGATCGCGAGACAGGCGAAAACGACCTGGCCAGTCCAGCGAAAGGCGTAGCCAAACACGACAATTATCGCGCCCCATTTCAATAGATTGAACGTTTCGGAAATGCTCCAGTCCCGGCCGATATGCAGGATTTCGGGCCAGTTTTCTATTCGATTTGTCACGATCAAGAGGCCCATGACGACACTTACGCCAATCAATACGACGTCCACCGCCAGGAGAAACAAGAGAGTCGGCTTATGGAAGGTAAACTTGGCGCGGTCTAATTTCATTTAATCTTCCAACAAACAGAATTGATCGTTATTCCTAGTCGACCCGGGATCGACGCTTGAATTCTCCCGAAGATTCGGTAACGAGGACCAGAGAGATCAATTATCCGTCAGTTTTCGTGATGAGTCAAATCTGTGACATATGGAAGGAATGACACGGCCAGCTGTGGCAATGCATGCAGAAATCGCAGTACGGCCCGAATGGTTGTCTTTCATGCAATCGGATCAGCCGTTCTGCGGATAAGAGATCACCGACAGGTATCGCGCCGGCAGATTCACCAGCACTTCGGGGCCATGCGGCGCGTCGGCGTCAAAGAACAGGGTGTCGCCGGGTTTCAGCGGATAGACCTTGTCGCCATGCCGGTAATCGACCTCGCCTTCGAGCATGTAGATTGTTTCGATACCACCGTGCTGGAACGTCGGAAAGACATCCGATTCGGCGGTCAGGGTGATTAGGTATGGTTCAACGATGACGCCACTGGCATTGGCGCCGATGTGGCCCAGCAGGTTGTATTGATGGTTGGCGCGGGTGCCGCGGCGTTCGATCTCGACCCCTTGGCCGGCCCTGGTGTGAACCGCGGCGCGGGCTTCCTCAAAGCCGCGAAAGAAGGCGGTCAGCGGCACCGACAAGGCGTTGGCCAGGGTTTGCAGGGTGGTAAGCGAGGGCGATGTGTTGCCGTTTTCGATCTTGGACAACATCCCGATCGACAGTCCGGTCACGGCAGACAGTTCGGCCACGGTGATTTCCTGCTTGCGGCGGAAATTGCGGACCTCGCGGCCGATCGCTACTTCAAGCACCTTTTCGCGCTCGTCGCGCAATCTGTGCGGGTCTTGCTGCAGAACGGTCGCGGTCATGCGGGGGTTCGACTTTTCAAAATTCATGGCCTTCATACTCAGGCTTCGCGCCTTTTAGCCGTTTCGCGCATGAAGGCAAGGTTGCGGGCGGCACCCTGACATACAGGCATCAGCTAAACAAAGGCCATTCCTGATAGTAGAATTACATAACCAACAGTAAGCCTCATCACAGCTGATGTCTGATCTATCCGGGTTTTCGACGGCCAAGGCGATCGGCGTGCAACCTGTGTGCGACCGCGCACTGATATCAGACCCTGACGGCCGGGTGCAGGGCCATGCGGAGGTGTCGCAGGCCTATAGCGACTGCGCCCCGACAATCAGCGCATGATGCAACGACCCAGCCGAGGCGCGGGGGCCGAGGATGCGAATGTGATCGGCATCTGTGCGGCGGATCACGAAACAACCAAGGTGGTGGATCAACGTGCGCTGCGCGTCGCCTGCCTGCATGGTCCTGATCGGCACATTGCACAGCCGTTCGCAGAGGTCGGGCATCGCTGCCCCGGTGACGTCGAAACAGGCCCAGGCCCCGGTCTGTTCAGTGACCGACGCAGTATCGCCCAGCTTTGCCTTCAGGTCATCGGCCAGCGATTCGTGACTGTCGAGCGGGGCGCCGATCATCCATTGATCCGGCCCGATCCAGAACCCCGCGACCGGGTCGGCCAGCCGCGCCTTGCCGGGGCCGGGTGGCGAGCCGCCCAGAAATGCGCCCAGCAGCTTTGCACATTTCGTCACCTGCCGATGGCGGGCGGCAACCGACGCCAGCGCCAGCCCGTCGTTTTCGGTGATGGTGACGCCGCCGATGGAGTCGCTGCGTGGCGTGTTGGCACCAAGTGCGGTGATGGGTTCCAGGTCAGACACGCAGGCGTTCCCCCTCTGGGTCGATGAAATGCGGGCTGACGATCTGCACGTTGGCGGCGACGCCGGTCAGCGGGCTGACCAGCCGCAGCACTTCGCCCAGCCTGCTTGCGCCGTTCTTGACCAGCGCCAGCGCGATGGCGTGGCCAAGGTTGGGCGAATGACAGGCCGAGGTGACATAGCCCTGATCGTGCAGTGCATTCACCGGACTGCCGGCGTTCATCAGATGCGCCCCGGCAGGCACCGTGTCGGCGGGGTCGACGGGGATCAGACCGATCAGGTTCAGCGCGTCGGGCAGGTTCAGCCCTTCGCGGCGCGACAGGACGGTGCCGATGCTGTCCTTGTTGGCGACCATCCGGCCAAGCCCGAGATTCAGCGCGGTCGTGGTCCCGTTCAACTCGTTGCCCGCCGCGTGGCCCTTTTCGATCCGCATGACGCCCAGCGCCTCGGTCCCATAAGCGGTCACGTCGTATTCGGTTCCGGCCTGCATGATCCGGCGGATCAGGGCATCGCCATAGCGGGTCGGCACGGCAATTTCATAGGCCAGTTCTCCGGAAAACGAGATCCGGAACAGCCGCGCCCGCAGCCCGTCGCAGACGGTGACATTGCCGCAGGCCATGTAGGGAAAGGCGGCGTTGGAAATATCCTGATCGACGATCTTTTGCAGCAGGTTGCGGGCGTTCGGCCCGGCGACGGAGTACTGCGCCCAGGCTTCGGTGGTCGAGATCAGCTGCACGTCCATGTCGGGCCACAGACACTGGCGGGCGAATTCCATGTGCCGGTAGACACTGACTGCGTTGGCGGTGGTGGTGGTGACGACGAAATGATCCTCCGCCAGCCGGGCGGCGGTGCCGTCATCCTTGGCGATGCCATCCTCGCGCAGCATCAGGCCATAGCGGACGCGGCCGACGTCCAGTTTGGCGAAACCGTTGCAGTAGATCCGGTTCAGGAACACCGCCGCATCGCTGCCCTGCACGTCGATCTTGCCCAGCGTGGTGACATCGCAGACGCCAACCGATTTGCGCGTCGCCAGCACCTCGCGGTCGACACTTTGCCGCCATGTGGTTTCGCCTTCGCGGGGGAACCACTGGGCGCGCAGCCAGTTGCCGACTTCGACGAAAACCGCGCCCTGTTCGGTTGCCCAGGTGTGGCTGGGGGTCAGCCGGGTCGGGTGGAAATCCTTGCCGCGCGACCGGCCCGCAAAGGCGCCGATGGCGGTGGGCGTGTAGGGCGGGCGAAAGATCGTCGTGCCGACCTCGGGGATCGATTTGCCGGTCAGTTCGGCCATGATCGCCAGCCCGCCAAGGTTCGACGTCTTGCCCTGATCGGTGGCCATGCCCAGCGTGGTATAACGTTTAAGGTGTTCGACCGACCGGAAACCCTCCTGATGGCTTAGCTTGACGTCCTTGACGGTGACATCGTTCTGCTGGTCGAGCCAGGCCCGGCTGGCGCCATCGACGTGCCAGAAGGGCGTGATGTTGGTGGGTGCTTCCTCGGCCTTGGGCAGGTTCGCCAGACGACCCTTGAGCCCCAGTGCTGCCTTGGCCGCCTTGGCCCCGCCGCGCAACGCGCCTGCGGTCGACATGTCGCCATTTGCGGCCCCCGCAACGGTCATGCCGGGGGGGAGAACGTCACCGGGGACGAAGGCGGCGAGCGTGTCGTTCCAGACCGGGCGGCCACGCTGGTGGCAGGTCAGATGCACGTTGGGGTTCCAGCCGCCGGCGACGCCAATCGCGCCGACCTCGAGCATTCGGGCGGACCCGTCGGCCAGCCGGACTTCGGCGAATGTCAGGCCAAGGCGGCCCTTGGTGTCGGTGACTTGCGCCCCCGGCAAGACCTCGTAGTCGATGCTGGTCGGTGTTTCGGCACGGGTATCGACCACGGCCACGACCTTGACCCCCAGCGCGTGCAGATCGGCAGCGGTGCGGTGGCCGTCGTCGTTGTTG
>JBBKXP010000404.1:0-3577 GCA_037969545.1 Paracoccaceae bacterium
AAATGGTGCGCGACGACGGTTTGCGCATCAAAGGCGTGCCGACGTCCAGCCGCACCGCGCAATTGGCCCGCGAGGTCGGGATCGAGGTGATCAGTCTGGACGAAGCCCGTTGGCTGGACCTGACGATCGACGGCGCCGACGAATACGATGTCAATCTGAACCTGATCAAGGGCGGCGGCGGGGCACTGTTGCAGGAAAAGATCGTCGCAACCGCCAGCGACCAGATGGTCGTGATCGCCGATATCTCGAAACAGGTTGAAACCCTCGGCGCCTTTCCCCTGCCGGTCGAGGTGATTCCGTTCGGCTGGCAGACCACCAAGACCCTGATCGAGGAAACCCTGATCGGGATGGACGTTCTGGGCCGCACCACCACCCTGCGGATGAACGGCGAGGCACCCTACTACACCGACGAGGGGAACTACATCATCGATCTGCATCTGAACCGGATCGGCAATGCCCGCCAACTGTCGCTGGTTCTCAATCAGATCCCCGGTATCGTGGAAAACGGCTTGTTCATCGACATCTGCGACGCCGTGGTCATCGGCTATGGCGATGGCAGGGTCGAGGTGCGCGACATCAACGCCGGCACCGTCGAAAAAACGACATTTGACTTTCTGGAAAACGAGAACCTGTTCACGGATATCACCGATTAGGGTGTCCGGGCTGAAAGGTCAGGCAGACTTGACCGGTCTTCTCTGCAGTCGCCGCAAGCGAATTGCGGCGGCAATTCGTGCTGCGGTCAGCGTCGTCGACTAACCTTCGCAGCGGTAGCGAACCATCATTTCGACCAGACCAAACTCGCTGCAAAAGGCGTCAGGATGGTGCTCCATGATGTCGTGCAGAACCGCACGTTCGGCCATGGCGGCGTCAATCACCGACGGCTTCTGGATCATTTGTGTTAGCGTCCCGTCGGATTTCTGACGCAGGACCCCGAACAGGACTGAAAGGCTGAATGTCGGATAAGTCAGTGTCATGTGTTGGTCCTCCGTCGCTGTCGCAATCAGCATAGGTGTCGCAGAATGATGCTGGTATCGGCTTTGATGTCGTGTTGTTCTGCAAATATGAAGAGCCGATTTCACAACTGGTCGGACGTGCGGGTCTTTCTTGCGGTCTTTCGGGCTGGTTCGACGCTGGCGGCCTCCAAAGACCTGAACATGACCCAGCCGACCGTGGCCCGCCGGATCGACGCGCTGGAACAAGCTCTGGGTGTGACTCTGTTCAAGCGCGACACCCGCGGGTTCAAGCCGACCCCGGCGGCGCGGGATTTGCTACCGACGGCCGAGGCGATAGCCACCGCCGCCGGACAATTCTCGGACGCCGCCACCAAACTGACCGCGTCGCGCGCGATCGGGATCACCGCGACCGAGGCGACGTTCTCGACGCGGTTTTCCGCAATATTAGAAGATTTCATGGGTAGCTACGGCGAAGTCCGTTTTGACTTTGTGCCGAGCAACCAAAAGGTTGATCTGGCAGGCGGTGCGGCTGACGTCGCGATCCGTTTCGCGCATGCAATCGACGACCCCAGCCTGATCTGCCGAAAAATCGCCGCTCTGCCAACATCGCTTTTTGCTTCGCAGAGCTATGCCGCGAAAAATACGCTGCCAACGAGCGAACACGACCTCAAGGGGCACAAGTTCATCGTTTTTGATGGCGCGACCCTGTCCCGTGTCACTGACTGGCTGCTGCCGCGGATCGACCCTGCACAGATCGTGATGACCTGTAACGACTTGAAATCAGCGGAAACGGCGGTGCGGATGGGGACGGGGATCGCCGGTCTGCCAATCGGCTACAGCAAGAAAAATGATGCCTTTGTCAAATGTTTCGACTTGCCGCCGGAAACCGGCAGTTCTTGCTGGCTGCTGGTCAGCCCGACCGCCCACAAACGCCCCGCGGTCAAGGCCTTCGTCGCTTTTTTCGCCGCCCGCTATGCCGCTCTGTTTCAGCGCAAATAGCGGCTGCCTGCTGGCAATCCGCATCACCATGTGAAATACCCTTGCCGCATAGCGTCCGGGGCAGGCCATGACCACATTCGACTATGATCTATTCGTGATCGGCGGCGGCTCTGGCGGGGTCCGTGCGGCGCGTATGGCGGCGGCGACGGGTGCGCGGGTCGGGCTGGCCGAGGAATCCCGGAGGGGCGGCACCTGCGTCATTCGGGGCTGTGTTCCCAAAAAGCTGATGGTCTTTGCCTCAGGGTATTCTGATGCCATGTCAGACGCCCGCGCCTACGGCTGGAATGTGAGCGACGGTGCCTTTGACTGGCCGACGTTCCGCATGACGCTTCACCGCGAACTCGACCGGCTGGAACAGACCTATCGCCAAATGCTTGACGCCTCGGGCGTCACGATTCACGACAGCCGCGCTGTCCTGACCGACCCGCACACAGTGCGCCTGGCCGATGGCAAGTCCCTGACCGCCAAGCATATTCTGATCGCCACCGGCGGTCGTCCGGTGCTGCCCGACCAGAAAAGCGCCGAACTTGGCATCACCAGCAACGAGATTTTCCTGTTCGACGACTTGCCCAAATCCATCCTGATCATCGGCGGCGGTTATATCGCATCGGAGTTTGCCGGGATCCTGAACGGACTGGGCGTTGCCGTCACCCAATACTATCGCGGTGCCCAGATCCTGCGTGGCTTCGATGATGAAGCGCGGGGTTTCGTCGCTGACCAGATGCGCGAGCGCGGCGTCGATCTGCATTGCGGAACCACCATTCTGAATATGGACAAGCATGACAGCGGCATCCGGATCAAGGCCAGCAATGGCCATCAAAATACCTTCGACAAGGTATTGTTCGCGACCGGGCGTACGCCGAATACCGAAGATATGGGGCTTGAAGCGGCCGGCGTGACCCTTGGGCGCAAGGGCGAGGTCGTCGTCGACAAATTCAGCCAGACCGGTGTGCCGTCGATCTATGCCATCGGCGACGTCACCAACCGGGTGCAACTGACCCCGGTCGCCATCCGCGAAGGCATGGCGTTCGTTGAAACCGTGTTCAAGGGCAACCCGACCCCGGTCGATCATGAACTGATCCCGACTGCGATCTTTACCCAACCCGAAATGGGCACCATCGGCTTGACAGAAGAGGCGGCACGCGACATCGAACCGATCGCGGTCTACTGCACGTCATTCCGACCAATGCACCACGCCTTTGCCGGACGGTCGGACCGGGTCATGATGAAACTGATTGTCGGCCGCGAAAGCCGCAAGATTCTGGGCTGTCACATTGTCGCGGACGGCGCTGGCGAGATGATCCAACTGGTCGGCATCGCCGTCAAGATGGGTGCGACAAAAGAGGATTTCGACCGGACCATCGCGGTGCATCCGACAATGGCCGAAGAATTGGTGACGATGCGCAAACCTGTACGAATGGGTTGATTTTGGCACAATAACACACAAGTTTGAAATGAACCCGCGTGTTGGTGGGGCAAGAACAAGGATCAAGGCAGACAATGGCTGGGAATAGTGGTGGCCCCTGGGGCGGTGGCAACAAGGGCGGAAAAGATGGCGGCAACGGTGGTGGTGACAATGGTGAACGGCCGCGCGGCCGGCGCCCCGGCGAGGGGTCGCAGATCCC
>JBBKXP010000405.1:0-7814 GCA_037969545.1 Paracoccaceae bacterium
GGATCGGGCAAAAGCCTGACCGCCATGTCGGTGATGGGCCTGTTGCCGCTGATCGGCGGGCGGATCACCTCGGGCAGCGTCGAATTCGACGGCCAGGACCTGACCAAACTGCCCGAAAAGGACTATCGCAAACTGCGCGGCGGACGGATCGGGCTGATCACCCAGAACCCGATGACCTCGCTTGATCCGTTGCAAAAGATCGGGCCGCAGGTCGATGCAGTCGCCATGTTGCACCTGCGGATGAACGCGCAAGCGGCGCGGGCGCGGACGGTCGAGATCCTCGGCACCCTGCGCATCCCTGAACCCGCCCTGATCTGCGACCGCTACCCGCATCAGATGTCGGGCGGCATGAAACAGCGGATCGTCATCGCGATGGCGCTGGCCGCCGACCCCGATATGCTGATCGCGGATGAGCCGACGACGGCGCTGGACGTGACCGTGCAGGCGCAGATCATCCGGCTGCTGGATGATCTGGTCAAAGACCGCGACCTCGCTCTGATCCTGATCACTCACGACATGAGTGTGGTGGCGCAGACCTGCGACAACGTCGTCGTCATGTATGCTGGCCGCGCCATCGAACACGGGACTGTCGACGCGATCTTTGAGGCACCTCAGCATCCCTACACGCAGGCGCTGATCGGTTGCATCCCGCGCGGGCTGTCTGAAGGTGCCAAGATTGCAGGTATCCCAGGCACCGTGCCGACCGTGATGAACTATCCCAAGGGCTGTCCATATCACCCGCGCTGCGGCCTGGCCCAAGAGATTTGCGCCAGCAATCAGCCCGCACTCGTCAGCCATGGCCACGGCGTAGTCGCCTGTCATTTTCCGGGGGCCGCGCCATGACCAACCTTCTGGAGGTGCGCGACCTGTCGAAACGGTTCACCAGCGGAGGCGGCCCGTTTCGCAAGGCGCGTGCGATGCATGCGGTGAACGGTGTATCGTTCGACCTGCCCAAGGGCCGGGTGATTGGCGTTGTCGGCGAAAGCGGCTGCGGCAAGTCCACCTTGGCGCGATTGATATTGCGGCTGATCGAACCTTCGGCCGGGACGGTACGTTTCAACGGGGCAGACCTTTTGGCCAAGACCGCCAGCGAGATGCGAGCGCTGCGAGCGGACATGCAGATGGTGTTTCAGGACCCTTATTCCGCCATCGACCCGCGCTATACCGTGGCCCGCGCCCTTGCCGAACCATTCGGCATTCAGGGCCGCAAACCCGGCGGAAGCATGGCCGATGAGATCGCCGACCTGCTGACCAAGGTGGGACTGAACCCCGGTCTGGCCGACAGCTTTCCGCACCAGATTTCCGGCGGCCAGAAACAGCGTGTCGGCATCGCCCGCGCACTGGCGCTGCGCCCTTCGCTGCTGGTGCTGGACGAACCCACGGCCTCTCTCGACGTCTCGGTACAGGCGCAGATCATCAGCCTTCTGGAACAGCTGCGCGACGATCTTGACCTGACCTATCTGTTCATCAGCCACGACCTCAGCCTGGTGAAATACTTCTGCGACGAAATTCTGGTGATGTATCTCGGCCGCGTGGTCGAGGCGCTGCCCGACACCGAAGCCCCGGCGCGCCACCCATATACCCGCACCCTGATGGACAGCACGTTCGAACCCGACCCGAAACTGCGCCGTACCATCGCGCCGCTCGAAGGCGAAGTGCCCAGCCCGTTCGATCTGCCGCCGGGCTGCGCCTTTGCCGACCGCTGCCCGCAAGCCACGGCGCTTTGCCGTCAGGAAACGCCCCAACTGTCCGCACGGGGCGGCCATCCCGTCGCCTGCCATCACCCCATCTGAAGGACAATTGCCGTGGGATTCAAGATTCTGAGCGCCGAAATCAGTCACGAAACCAACACGTTCAACATCCGTCCAACCGGGCTGCAAAACTTTCGCGACCGCTATCTGCTGGACGGCCCGCAGGCGATTGCGGCACGCGGCGACAGCAATACCGAACTTGCCGGTTTGCTGGATACCGGCCGCGACTACAGCTGGGACATCACCCATGTGATCAGCGCCGCCGCCGGGCCGGGCGGCCCGGTGACGCGCGACGCGTTCGATGAGTTGACCGCGCCACTGATCGCTGCAGTCGACGCGCCATGGGACGGCATCTTTCTGATGCTGCACGGGGCGATGGTGACGGATTTCAGCGAGGACGGCGAGGGCGAAATCCTGCGCCGTTTGCGCGCCATCACCGGTTCCGACCTGCCCATCGCCGTCACGCTCGATCCGCATGGCAACATCACCACGGCGATGTGCGATCTGGCGCAGATCCTCGTGTCCTTCACCACCTATCCCCATGTCGATATCCGCGCCACCGCGCGCCGTGCCGCGGAATTGCTGCAGCGCACCATGCTGGGCGAAATCAAGCCCCGCACCCTGCGCGCACATCGCCCGATGTTGGAAGAAGCGAATGGCGGGCGCACCGACATCGGTCCGATGATCGACCGCCATGCCCTCGCCCGCGCCTACGAGGCCCGCGCCGACATCTTTGCCATCAGCATCAACGGGGCCTTTCCCGAGGCCGACATCGCCGAAGTTGGCCCGACCGTACTGATAACCTGCGCGGGCGACGCCGCCCCGCATCAGGCCATCGCCGAACGTCTTGCCGACGATATCTGGGAGCGCCGACATGAGGTGCTGAATACTTATCTGACCTGCGCCGCAGCCGCAAAAGTCGCGGCGGACTGGGCCGGCGACGTCGGCCCGCTAATCATCGCCGACTATGCCGACAATCCGGGCGCCGGGGCTTACGGCGATGCGACAGCGCTGCTCGCGGCGCTGCTGGAGGCGGGCATCGAAAATGCCTGTTTCGGCCCGCTGATCGACGCCGCGGCCGCGGCCGAGCTTCAGCACGTTCCAGTTGGGTCCACGGTCAGCCTGTCGATCGGCGGCAAGACCGCGCCGACACTTGGCGGTGGCCCCTTGGAAGTGTCCGGAACTGTCCGCTGGACCGGCGACGGGCGCTTTACCGGCAGCGGACCGATCCTTGGCGGAATGGACCAGAATTTCGGGCCGACCGCGGTTCTGGCCGTCGGGGGCATCGACATCCTGATCGTCAGCATCGCCCACCAGATGCTCGATCTCGCACAATTCAGCACCTTCGGCATCGACCCCGCCCGAAAATCCGTGATCGCCGTGAAATCCATGCAGCATTTCCGCGCCGCCTTTGCGCCGATCGCCGGACGGATCGTCGTCTGCGACAGCGGTGCCTTGTGCACCGTCAACTACGCGGCGCTGGATTACAAGAACGTCCCACGCCCGACTTTTCCATTGGCGTGACGCTTTCACCAGACGGCGCGGGCAGTTTCAGAACTGCAATGGCTCCGGCTGCGATGTCAATTCAGACCAAGAATTTCATCCATCGCGTCCAAAAGCGCCGCGACTTCGGCAAGCGAATTGTAATGGCAAAGCGATATCCGGATGCAAGCCGTCAAACCGAGCGGCCCTAGAATATTCCCCGAATAATGATCGTCCTTGCGAATATGCGTACGGATACCGGCATCGTTAAGCTTTTTGACGACTGTGGCAGCCGGCATCCTGTCCACTGTGATCGCAATCAACCCTTCACGCCTTGGATTGTCACTGCCGCCCAGTACCACGACACCGGGCATTTGCGAAAGTCCGGTCCGATTGCCTATACCGAACAACATCGCATCCGTCAGGGCCTGCTCGTGCGCATGAATTGCGCGGCCCGCCGCCTCGATCCTGTGACGTTGGTCGGTCGCATCGGTGAAATGTTTGCCAAGCCATTCAAAGTAGCTGACCACATCCGAGAAGGTGGCATAGGCGCCGGTATCCCGAGTCCCCAGATCCCAATTGCCGACCGGACCACCGCGCAGACTGTCATGCGGAACTGCGGCAAGCCGGTCGGATATCCATGCGACACCGTAACCATGACGTGCAAACACCTTGTAGGGCGACACGACATAGCCGTCGATGCCGTAGGACGCGATATCGATCTGGCCGTGGCTGGCGTGCTGGATTCCGTCGACAATGATCAGACAGTCAGGCGCGACCGCGCGGATGGTCTGTGCGATACCCGCCACATCGACCGACATGCCGGTCACCGGCGACGTGTGCAGTATGGTGGCAACGCGCGTGTCAGGCGTCACCTGCGCGCAATAGTCGTTGGCCGCCACCGACCCGGTTTCATCATTGTGCGCCACGAGAACATGGGGCTTTCCGGCAACCTTGGCCCACCGGTCACAGGCGCTCCGGCTGGCCGGATGTTCCAGCGTCGAGCCCAGCACAATCCCACCGTCAGGACTGCCAAGAATTGCTGCCGCGATAAGCCGGAACAGCAGTTCGGTCCCGCTTTCACCAACAAAGAACTGCCCGTCGGGAGCATTGAAAAACACCCGCATGGCGGATTTGGATTGATCAATTGTTTGCATAAGCGCGAGCGACGCAGGATTGTCCCGGCCCTGATTATCGGGAATCCCGGCAAATTTTGCCGACGTCTCGATCACGGATTTCAGCGTCAGCGCACCACCGGCATTCTCGAAGAATATCCGCGGACCAGAAATCGGACAGCTTTCGACATTTGCGAACCGGCCGCGAATGTCCTCGAGCAGGCCCGGGATGTCGCCGATTGCGGTTTGATCGTTCATGACTGTCGGTCCCCCTGGCGCACGCACTTGCGGCAAGCCCTTGATTGGCGTCTTCTTGGCGTATTCAGGAGCAGGCTCCGCCGGTCAAGCCGTCAAAGCGCAAATCTGACGATTAGACGGCGGCGCGGCGCACCGACTGCGATCAAGCCCGCTGGCGCTTTTTCATTGTTCCGTCCATCTAGTCGGATGTCAGACAACACCGAGATTATCGGCGAGACTCTGTGCCGCATTTTGCTGGCGCAGTCGGTTGAACAGCGACCGCATGTTGATGTCCTTAATGAAGGCTGCGAAACCTGCTTCCAAGGATCCAGACGGCGCGTTTTCATCTGGATCGAGGCTAGATCAGTGCCGCAGTTTTCCATTGCCAGAACCTTTGATTACGCTTTTCGGAAATGGCCACGTCCACGGTTGACTGTGCCCGGACAATTAAGGCTTGGTCGGGCAATCAATTCGCTTCAAAGGCATAAATCTCGATGAAAACCCAAACCCGCGTCGTGGTGATCGGTGGCGGCATCGCCGGTTGTTCGACCCTTTATCATCTGACCCAAGAAGGCTGGCGCGATGTCGTCCTGCTGGAACGCAACGAGTTGACCTCTGGCACGACATGGCATTCGGCAGCGCAAGTGACGAATTTCGGCATGACCCAGACGATGATCGGCCTCAAGAGCCACTCCATTGCACTTTATCGGGATCTCGCTGACGACCCTGACTATCCGATCAACTATCACCACGGCGATGGCGGGATCCGACTGGCCAACAACCAGACAACGATGGACGGCTATCGACACTTCGCCAGTCTAGCCAAGGGGATGGGCGTTGATCTTGAAATCATCGACGCCGCCGAATGCGCCCGCCGCCATCCCCTGATCACCAACGATAGGCTGACCGGCGGACTTTGGGACTCGCAGGATGGCGATATCGACCCGGCGCAACTTTGTCAGGCACTGGCCCGACGCGCCCGCAAGGCCGGGGCCGAAGTCTATCGCAATACGCCCGTCACCGGCCTGACCCAGAACAAGGACGACACATGGATCGTTCACACCGATCAGGGCGACATCGCCTGCGAGATCGTCGTCAACGCCTGTGGTTACCGCGTGAACGAGGTAGGCGCGATGATGGGTGTGAATCACCCGGTCGTGTCGATGGAACACCAGTACTTCCTGACCGAACTGATCCAGGCCATCACCGACTTTGGCAAACGCGTGCCGCTGCTGCGCTGCCCGATCGACGATTTCTATTGCCGACAGGAAAAGCAGGGGCTGCTGGTCGGATTCTACGAACAGGATTGCAAGACCTGGGGAATCGAGGGCATCGACCCGAATTTCGTCAATGCATTGTGCCCGTCCGATACCGACCGCGTGTTTCCGGTTCTGGAGAATGTGTTCAAACGCATGCCCGCACTGGCCGAAGTCGGCATCCACACCATCGTCAACGGACCGATCACCTACACAATCGACGGCGCCCCGCTGGTCGGACCGATTCCCGGCAAACGCAACGCATTCTGCATCATCGGCCTGCGTGCAGGCATCGGCGAGGGTGGCGGGCATGGCTTGCTGCTGGCGCAACAGATTGTCCACGGCGAGGCGCAGTATGACACCTGGGTCATCGACCCGCGCCGGTTCACCGGCCACGCCAATACCGAGCTTTGCGCACTGAAGGCGATCGAGGATTACCAGAACGAATTCCGCTTTCACTTGCCGCACGAACATCGCCCGGCCGGACGACCGATGAAAACCACCCCGCTGACGCCAATCCTTGCCGCCGCAGGCGCGGAATTTGGAGTGGTCAACGGGTGGGAACGGCTGGTCTATGTCAAGCCGACGCCCGACTTTCACGAAACTCACAGTTTTCGGTTCAATGAAACCTTTGATATTGTCGCCGCCGAAGTCCGGGTCGTGCAGACCGGTGTCGGCCTGACCGAAGTCAGCGGCTTCAACCGGATCGAGATAACGGGTCCGGGGGCAATGGATTGGCTCGACACGATGTACTGCGGAAAAATCACCCGCAAGTCCGGTCGTGTCGGCCTTGGCTATCTGCTGAATGATCATGGCCGTGTCAAAGCCGAGGCGACGTTGGCGCACCTGGATACCGACACGATCTGGTATGGGTCAGCAGCGGCTGCGGAATACCACGACATGGACTGGCTGACCGCGCACCTGCCGCCGGACGGATCAGTCAGTCTGCGATCGCTGACCAATGACCACACGATCCTCGTCCTGGCCGGGCCAAAATCGCGTGCAGTTCTGTCTTTGGCCGCGCGTGGCGACTGGTCGCGCGCGGGATTCCCCTGGCTGTCGGTCCGTCGCGCATTCGTCGGAATCGCCCCCGCCGTCGTCATGTCGGTCAGCTTTTCCGGCGAACTCGCCTATGAAATCCACGTCCCCAATGCCCAGCTTTGCGCGGCCTATCTGGCATTGCAGAACGCAGGCGCGGCGCATGGCTTGCGGCTTTTCGGGTCTTACGCGGTCGAATCCATGCGGCTGGAAAAAGGCTACCGCCACTGGAAGGCGGATCTGGTGACCGAATTCACGCCCGTTGAATCCGGCCTCAATCGCTTTGTCGACATAGCGAAACCAACCTTTGTCGGCAAGGCCGCGCTTGCCGCAGCAACCTCACAAAAGTCTTTCGTTACAATGGTTCTCGACAGCAGCCATGCCCCGGCGCAGGGCGGCGACAGTATCCTGGCAAACGGCCGCGTGGTCGGAAGTGTGACTTCGGCCGGCTGGGGGCACCGCATCGGCAGGAACATCGCCTTGGCATTCGTCGACCCGGAACACGCCGCCATCGGAACCCATCTGCAGGTCGAGGTCATCGGCGAGCCCGTTGCTGCCGAAGTCACGTCCGACTGCCTTTATGACCCGGAAAACATCCGCGTCAAAGGCTGATCGCCCGCAATATCCGCCAAGGGGAGCAATGAAACGTCACGTTTGCCCGCATGAGCAACGCGGGCGCTGCCATCACCTGTCGCACCTACGACCCAATTTCACGAACCCTCGTCAAAACTCCCCTTTTTCACGGCTTGCTGAACCTGCGACACAACCTCCGCGCTTAGCCCGTAATCCTTCATGGCGGCATCGGCCGAGATATATCCCCGCGCCAGATCACGCTTGACCAACGCCGGATCTCGGTCGACCGAGGCACCGTATCCTGCCCCCCCCGGCAGCGCCAGCATCACCCGCCGCCCGTGCGGCACGAACTGCTTGCCCTT
>JBBKXP010000406.1:0-2676 GCA_037969545.1 Paracoccaceae bacterium
GGCGCGGGCGGTGGCGGCGGTCTGGTCGTGCAGCAACCCTTCGGCGCGCAACGAAAACAGCCGGGCAGCGAGTTTTTCGGGGTGGCCGATGATGTCGGTCAGGGCGTCAATGAACGCCGCATCGTCCCAGCCTTCGGCGGTAAGCGAATGGCGCAGGACGGTATGCGCACCGATCACGCTGAACAATTCGCCGGTCATGAAGGTCTGAAAGCTGACGACTTCGCCGGTACTGACATGCACCCACTTGCTGTGGGTGCCGGGCAGGCAGATCACACCGTCCCAGCCGGGATTCAGCGCCAGAAACCCGGCAATCTGGGTTTCCTCGCCGCGCATCACGTCGGCGGGGGCGTTCTGGCGGATGCCGGGGATGACGTGGACGGTGAGGCCGGGGGTTGTGGTCAGGGCCCTTGCCATCTGGGCGGATAGGGACGGGCAGGGGGTGGTTGCGTAAGGCGCCTCGACCCAGCCTTGGCGCGATCCGACCATGCCGCAGGCGATCACCGTCGCGGGGCCGTTTGTCCACGGCGCGATGATCGACAGCAGGGCCGGTTCATAGCCGTCGCGTGTCAGGCTGCCCATCCCCTGATCGGACTGCGCCTGCGCCAACACCGTGCCGCTGGACGACATCGCCCAGACCCGCAGGTGTGTCGTGCCCCAGTCGGCGGCGATCCAGTCGGCTTTGGTCATCCTGTGACCACGACGCCGCCGTCGATGGCGATGCACTGGCCGGTCATCATTTTCGACGCGTTCGAAGCGAGGAACAGGGTGCCGCCGATCATGTCATCCGGTTCCATTGCGGTGGGGATGCACTGACGTTGCAGGTGGTCTTTCAGGCCATCGGGCGTCACCCACTTTTACTTTTGTTTCGGGGTCAGCACCCAGCCCGGGGCGATGGCGTTGACGCGGATATTCTGTGGCCCCCATTCACGGGCCAGGCTGCGGGTCAGCCCGACGATGCCGGCGTTGGCGGCGACATAAACCTGCAGGTTCTGCGAGCCGATCATGTAGCTGGTGGACGAATAGTTGACGATGGCGCCGCCGCGCCCCTGCATGGATCTGGCGGCATGCTGGCAGGCGAAAAAGTAGTGTTTGAGGTTGACCGCCTGCATCGCGTCCCAATCGGCCTCGGTCACGTCCAAGGCGTCGAACCGCTGGTCGTTGGCGGCGTTGTTGACCAGGACGTTCAGTGGGCCGTGTGCGGTTTCTGCCTTTTCCATCGCGACGCGGAGGGCCGCAATATCGGTGACGTCGCAGGGGATGAACAGGGGGCGGTTTCCGGTCATGTCGGACATCTCATCGGCGAATGCAGTGGCGTCGGAACGCCCGACAAAGGCCACTCTGGCGTGCTGTTCCAGAAACCCCCGGGTCAACGTCGCGCCGATACCGTTGCCGCCGCCGGTGATGAAAACGGACGCGCCGTTCAGGTCGTGGAAAGTGGCGAATTTCACAGCCGGGCTCCTTCAATGACCCACATCCGTTCGGGGAACGACCAAGGCAAGGTCAGTCCGTAGTGCATGAGGTATTGGCCAGAGAGCGTCACCGGGCCGTCTTTCAGCACCGGCGTGCCACGCGACAGGCGCGGGGCGTCGGCCCGGTTTGTCAGGCTGACACGGTAGCTTGCGTTGGAGTCCAGTCCGGTCAGGCGCAGCGGGCGCGGCGCGATCTGGGTGCTGCTGGTGGCCTTGCCGGCAAATACGACAAAGCGGCTGCCGTCGTCGGCCTGCTGTTGTTCGGCGATCACCGCAGGGTCGGCGCTGTCCAGTCGCAGAATGTCGGCCAGTTGCATCCAACCGCGATTGGCTTTCCACCACGCGGTGACGTCGCGCAGCACCTGCGCCTCGGCGTCGGTCAGTTCGCGCGGGTCCATTTCGAACCCCATATGGCGCTGCGCGGCAACCCAGGCGCGGAAGGTGATGTCGAGCGTGCGCCCCGAGGTATGGCAACGGCGCGGCCCGACGTGGCTGCCCGTCACCGACAGGGGGAGGAAAAGGGCGGCGTCGTGCTGGATGCGCAGCCGCTCCAGCGCATCGTTGCTGTCGGACAGCCAGACCCGCTGGGTGCGGGCGAGGATGCCAAAGTCGATCCGGCCGCCACCCGAGGCGCAGCTTTCGATCTCGACGTCGGGGAAATCGGTGCGCAGGCGGTCGATCAGGGCATAAGACCCGCGGGTCTGTGCCGCGTCAGGCATCGGCAGAACGCGGTTGTGGTCCCATTTGATATAGTCGATGGGATGATCGCGCAGTATCGCCGCCATCCGGTCATAGATGAAATCGCGCACCGCCGGGAGCGCCATGTTGAGCGCCTTTTGCTGTCGTCCCAGTGTCTGATCTTCGCTTCCCAGGGCCCAATCGGGGTGCGCGCGGTGAATGTCGCTGTCGGGGTTGATCATTTCCGGTTCGAACCAGATGCCAAATGTCATCCCAAGGCCGTGGACATGGTCGATCAGCGGGGTCAGGCCATCGGGATATTTGCGTGGGTCGACCGTCCAATCGGACAGCGATGTGGTGTCGTCGTCGCGTTTGCCAAACCAACCGTCGTCCAGCACGAATCGCTCGGCCCCGAGTGCGGCGGCGCGGTCGGCAATGTCTTTGAGGACGGGCAGTTTGTGGTCGAAATACACGGCCTCCCAGCAGTTGTAATGGACAGGGCGGGGGGTGTCGGGCTTCGGCCATGTGA
>JBBKXP010000407.1:0-9371 GCA_037969545.1 Paracoccaceae bacterium
CTGGCCATCCCTGTCAGCAATCGCGCGACACATCACCGGCGCCCACTGGTCAGGCCCGCGCTTCTTCGAGCTGACCGGAAAGAGGACGGCCTGAGCCATGAAACGGGTTCGCTGCGCTATCTACACCCGGAAGAGCTCAGAAGAAGGTCTGGAACAGGAGTTCAACTCGCTTCATGCGCAGCGCGAAGCCTGCGCCTCCTTTGTCGCCAGCCAGAAACACGAAGGCTGGGTGCTGCTGCCAGACCTTTACGATGACGGCGGCCTCTCCGGGGGTTCAATGTGGCGCCCTGCCCTGCAGCGCCTGCTTGCCGACATTGAGGCCGGTCGTGTCGACCAGATCATTGTCTACAAGATCGACAGGCTGACACGGTCGCTCGCGGACTTCGCAAAGATCGTCGATATCCTCGATGCTGCCGAAGCCTCGTTTGTCTCCGTTACCCAGTCGTTCAACACAGCCACCAGCATGGGGCGCCTGACCCTCAACATGCTCCTGAGCTTCGCGCAGTTCGAACGCGAAGTGACAGCAGAGCGCATCCGGGACAAGATCGCCGCGTCCAAACGAAAGGGCCTCTGGATGGGCGGCAACGTGCCCCTTGGCTATGACGCCGACGGACGGACCCTGAAGATCAATGAAGCCGAAGCGCAGACAGTTCGTTCGCTCTACGGCCTTTATCAGCAACACCTGACGATCCGCCGCGTGAAAGCGGATGCCCGATATCTTCAGCTCAGAACCAAACGCAGGGTCGCACCTGACGGCAGGGTCTCCGGTGACCAGCTTTTTGACCGGGGTCACATCTATCAGATCCTGACCAACCCGATCTATGCCGGCCGCATCCGGCACAAGGGCAAAGTGTATGAGGGTCAGCACGACGCCATCATCCCGGCGGAAGACTGGGATGCGCTGCAGTCACGGATGGAGAACGGCGCTGTTCGTCGCAGGGAACACAAAGCGCGCGGCGCATCGCGCAAGACCGCACGGTCACTGCTCACTGGCAAGGTCTTTGACGAGACAGGGGACCGGCTGACCCCATCGCAATCGAAGTCGAAGACCGGGGCGCGGCTTCGCTATTACATCTCGCATCGCCTGATCGCAAAGAGCGGTGAAGGCGGCACAGATGGCTGGCGCCTGCCAGCGCCCGAGCTGGAGACCACTGTCGCTGATCTGATCCGGAACCATCTGGGTACGCCCGGCATGCTTCTCTCGGTCGTACCCGACTGCCAGGCGGCCGGGATCACAGCATTGCAGGATCGGATTCTGGCGCTCTTCTCGACAGCAATGCCTGATCGCTTGCTTCAGATCCCGGCGCGCGTTGACCTGGCACCGGGCCGCATTGAGATCAGCCTGAACCCAACGGAGTTGGCGCAATTGCTGGAGATCGGTATTGATCGGATCAATCACGATCTGCCCGTGATCCAGGCAGCCTTCCGGCTCCGCAAGCGCGGGATTGAGACGAAGATCATTCTGTCGAACGCAGCCCGACCCGCCGATGACGTCCTGCTCGCGAACATGGCGAAAGCGCATGTCTGGTTCGGAATGATCAAGACCGGACGCACAAATGTGGAGATCGCAGAAGCCGCAGGCACATCAAAGCGCCGTGTTCAGCAGATACTCGGGCTGGCCTTCCTGGCACCGGACATCGTCCGCGATGTCATGACCGGTCAGCAGTCGATTGGATTTACATCAGACTGGTGTCTGCGGCATGATCTGCCGTCAGACTGGGACGAACAGCGCCGCCTTCTTGCAACTCTCTGAGCGCGCCATTCCACACCTCGTATTGCTCAAACGGGCTCCTGAGACCCGGGCTGGTTCCAGGGGCAATTGGGGCCCGACGTCTGGTCTCAGGAAGGACTGACCTCGGCCAGGCCTTTGAACTCGCGGAACTATCACAGGACACCGCGTATCAGTCTCCGGGAGCGGGAGTGGCTGGCTGTGCACCCAGTCCCGAGCGATCCGGTCTCAGCTCAAATTCCCTGCTAACAGGGAAATTTACAGGGAATTTCTGCGTTTACGGGATATATTTGCGCCAATTCAACATTTTTCAGTATAAATTACAGTCGCTTACGCACAAATTCCCTAAGCGATTTAACAGGGAAATATTTTCCGGTTTCAGGGGAAGAAGTAGTTGATAACAGGGAAAGATTCAACAGCGAACAATCAAATCCTGTCTGGCAAATCCATGTAACCGCAAATTCTTGTTTAACCTGTGGCTGACACCTCATAGCATCCGGATAACGAATGGTGAGTAGATGCCGGGCGCAGAAATTTATGGGGATTCGATGCCAAACGCCGTTAGCGCGCGGTCGCTGAAGAAGATTTTCGGACAAGGCGAAGATGCCGTGCGCGCGCTGGACGACATCGACGTCGATATTCGGGAAAACGAGTTTTTCACGCTTCTTGGGCCGTCTGGGTGCGGAAAGACGACGCTTTTGAGGATCATCGCCGGGTTCGAGTTGCCTACCAGCGGCATGGTCTTGCTTGGCCGCGAAGACATCACCGAGTTGCCACCTCATAAAAGACCGGTGAACACCGTCTTTCAAAATTATGCATTATTCCCGCACATGACCGTGGCCGAAAATATCGGCTTTGGTTTGAAGATGCTTGGTCGTGATGGTGGGGATATTGATCGGCGCGTCGGCGAAATGCTTGAACTGGTCCAGATGGACGCGCTGGCCAACAGGCAAACCGATCAGTTGTCCGGAGGTCAGCAGCAGCGTGTGGCCCTTGCCCGCGCACTGGCACCCGCACCGAAAGTTCTGCTGCTGGACGAACCGTTGGCTGCGCTGGACCTGAAGCTTCGCAAGAGCATGCAGATTGAGCTGAAAAGCCTTCAGGCGGAAACCGGCATCACGTTCATATTCGTCACGCATGATCAGGAAGAGGCGTTGACGATGTCGGATCGGATCGCTGTCATGCGCGCGGGCAAAATTCTTCAGATCGGCGCGCCAAAGGATATTTACGAACGTCCGTCGCACCGCTTCGTTGCCGACTTCATCGGCGATATAAATATCCTCGAGGGAGCGGACGTGAGCCTGGAAGGTGGCCGCCGGATCGTGGTGCTGAAGGATGGCACACGACTTGAAGCGAGCGCGCCGGACGACTGGAACAGCGATGGCGGTATTTCTGTCGCTATTCGGCCCGAGGCCGCCACACTTGTTCAAGATCGTGAGACGGCCACATTGACCGGCACAGTGGAGAACGTCGTTTACTTCGGCGCCGCAAGCAACGTGCATGTAAGGTTGTCGTCCGGCGACGCGTTCGTAGTGCGGCACACCGGCAACCACGATATCGCCTCTCTTAGTCCCGGAGATCAGGTAGGCGCTGTCATTGCGCCCGACCAGGCCCGGCTATTGCAATGACGAATAAATCACGAAGCCAAGAGGCGCGGGTCGCATCGACGCGGGGTCTGCTGCTGGCGCCTGCGCTTTTGACCATCCTTGTGGTCAGCATTCTGCCGCTTGGACTTACAGTCATCTATTCGTTTCTGACACCGGGAACCTATGGCGGGGTGACGTGGGATTTTTCGACGAGTGCCTATACCCAGTTTCTGTTCGAGGAGGACATTTTCGACGGCACGATGGCCTTCAACGGAGCTTACCTTTCAATCTTTTTGCGCTCGATCGGACTGGCGCTTGGGGCGACGGTTGGCGCGTTGCTGATCGGATTTCCGACGGCCTACTTCATTGCGACCAAACCGCGAGAACAGAGAAATTTCTGGCTGTTCCTGATCACTTTGCCATTCTGGACGAACATCCTGATCCGTACTTTCGCGATGCTTCTGATCATCCGCGACGAGGGGCTGGTCAACCTGTCACTGATGTGGGTTGGAATCATCGACCGACCATTGTCGATCCTTTACACCGACACCGCAGTCTTTATCGGTCTGATTTACACCTATCTGCCGTTCATGGTGCTGCCGCTTTATGCGAGCCTCGAAAAGCTGGATTTTCGACTGGTCGAGGCTGCATATGACCTTTATGCGACGCGATTTCGGGTCTTGCGGCACGTCATCGTGCCATTGGCCAAACCGGGCATTGTGGCTGGTTGCGCGCTTGTGTTCATCCCCGGTCTGGGCGCTTACATCACGCCGGAGCTGCTGGGTGGTGGCAAGAAACTGATGATTGGAAACATGATCGCGATCCAGTTCGGATCGTCACGCAACTGGCCATTCGGATCCGCCGCAGCGCTTATCCTGATGGCGTTGGTTATCATTGTCTTGCTGGTTTATGCCCGCACTGCCGGGCGACAAGGTCGGACGCATGGCTGACACCAGCGATATTCAGGCAAGACATCGTCGCATCAAGCAACGCGACCTGAAGGCGATGCCGGGTTTCAAGACAGTGGCCTGGCTTTGCATCTTTGCGCTTTACCTGCCGCTTGCGGTGTTGGTTGTGTTTTCATTCAACGACAACAGGTCTGTCGTGAAGTGGACGGAGTTTTCGTGGCGCTGGTACGCAGCCGCACTGGAAAACGACGGTATCCGAAGCGCCGCATGGATGTCGGTGAAAGTTGCTTTGGTGGCGACAGTTCTTTCGACCATTGTTGCAACGATGGCCGCGCTTGCAACGACGCGCACGGCAGCCTTCCGAGGACAGAGTCTGGCGTATGGGATCATCAATCAGCCGTTGATGATCCCGGAAATCGTGACTGCCATCGCCACGTTATCGCTGTTTTCTATCATCAAGCAAATAACCGGCATGACCGGCATCGGCTATCTGATGGCCGCGCACACCGCCTTCTGCATTCCGTTTGCCTATATGCCGATCCGCGCGCGTCTTGAAGATATGACGCTGACACTGGAACAGGCGGGGGCCGATCTTTACGCGACTCCGTGGCAGACATTCCGATACGTGACACTACCGCTTTTGGTTCCCGGTATCATTGCAGGTGCGATGCTTGGCTTTGTCGTTTCATTGGACGATGTTATCATTACACTTTTGGTCGCTGGACCCGGCGAAACAACACTGCCGATTTTCATCCTCGGCGCAATTCGCCGAGGAATTACACCCGAGATCAACGCCGTCTCAACCATTTTGGTCGGGGTCTCGGTCCTGCTTGTCGTCGCGCTGTTTTTTATTCAGCGACGGATGCAGAAGTAACGAGACGGTTCAACAGGAGAGGAAGTCATGAATAAAGAAATCAAAGTACTTGTCGGCGCATCAGCGCTTGCCATGCTGGCCGCAACAGCGGCGGCTGAGGGAGAGCTGAACATCTATAACTGGGGTAATTACACCAACCTCGATTTGATCAAGAAGTTCGAGGCAGAGTTCGATGTGAACGTCAACCTCGACAGCTATGACAGCAATGAGACCATGTTGGCCAAGGTCCAGTCAGGCAACACCGGTTACGATATCGTCGTGCCCGGCGACTATATGATCAAGGTGATGATCGAGCAGAATTTGCTTGAAGAGGTGAAGCCGAACGAGATGGAGAACTTCTCGAATGTCGATGCCGACTGGGTTAATGTCTGGTGGGATGAGGGACGCAATTACTCGATCCCATATCAGTGGGGCACCACTTCGTTCACCGTCGATACCGACGTTTATGGCGGCGACATCAACACGCTTGCCCTGATGTTTGACCCGCCCGAGGAACTGAAGGGCCGGATCAACATGCTGAATGACATGAACGATGTCATCAACGCGGGCTTGCGGTACCTGGGCCACGATCGCTGTCAGGGCGACCCGGAAAAAATGCGCGAGGTCAGCGAACTTTTGATGGAGGCCAAGCCGCACTGGCGGACAATGGATTATTCGACCATCGAAAAACTGACCTCGGGCGATGTTGACCTTAGCCAGAACTGGAACGGTGCAGCGATGCGTGCGCGCGCGCAACGTCCGACGCTGCAATACGCCTATCCCAAGGAAGGTTTCACCGGCTGGATGGACAATGTAGCGGTTTTGGCCGGGGCCCCGAACATCGAGAACGCCAAGCTGTTCATGAACTTCATGATGGATCCCGAAAACGCCGCAATGACTTCGAACTTTGCGCGTTATGCGAACGGGATCGCAGGGTCGGATGCCTTCATGGACGCCGAGATGCTTGAGGCGCCCGAGATCGTGATACCCGAAGGTGCACCTGCGCCAGACTTTGTGACGCCCTGCTCGCAGGAAGTCGTCGACCTTTACAACAAGGTCTGGACCCGTCTGAAGCAGTGAGTGCGGTATCCGGTGTGCGGGGAGGCTCGCACACCGGAACAGATGTATCGGAAACGTTCATGACCAAGAGCGACAAGCCTGCAACGGGCCGGGACCTGGGAATAATGCAGGGTTTCCCACCACCTGCCGAGATGCGTCCGAACTTGGAAAACTGGGACCTGGCGCCCTTTAACCGTTGGAGCTTCCAGAACGTTCGAAACCTGATACCGACCGCCGATGTTTTTGCGGGCTACGGCGCGGCCTCGCATTTTGATTTGGCACCGCACGATCTTGATGCCGTGCCCGTGCCGCTGGAAATCGGCCAAACTGTCCGCTTGGATCATTTTCTGGAAGCCAGCTATACCGACGGCTTTCTGGTTCTGCACCGCGACCAGATCGTTTACGCACGCTATTTCAACGACATGGCACATGAAACCTTGCATCTCTCGCAATCGGTCGCGAAATCTGTCGTGGGTCTTTTGGCTGGTATCCTGCATGGCCAGAGTCTGATCGATCTTGATGCGCCACTAACCGATGTCGTTCCTGAACTTTCAGGGTCCGGCTATGCCGGCGCTACGCTGGACCAAGTACTGGATATGCGGTCAGGCGTACGGTTTTCGGAAGATTACAATACACCCGAAAGCGACATGACGCGGATTGATGTCGCGTCGGGGTGGCGGCCAGCGGATACGCATGACGAGACAATTCGCGACGTCATCCTTTCGCTTGAACAAGAACGACCCCATGGTGGCGCTTTCAGCTATCGCTCTATCGAGACCGACGTCGTGGCATGGGTGCTCGAACGGGCCGCGGGTCAGTCGTTGGCGCAACTGACGAGCAAGCTACTGTGGCAGCCAATCGGCGCTGAACGGGACGCCTATTTCACGGTCGACAAGGCCGGAACTGCGCTGGCTGACGGCGGCTTCAACGCTACCCTGCGCGATTATGCCCGCATCGGTCGGTTAGTTATCGCAAAGGGCGCTTGCGGCGACAGGCAGGTCGTTCCGACCGCATGGATCGAACACATGCAGGCGGGTGATCCGTCTGTCTTTGGTGAGCCTTACACAGCGGTCACGCCAAGAGGAGCGTATCGACGATTCTGGTGGTTGCGCGATGCGGACCGAGGTGATCTCGCCGCACGAGGCGTCTTTGGACAGTTGATCTATGTCGACCCCTTGAGCGAGTTGGTGGTGGTAAAGCTGTCAACCTGGCCGGATTACCTTTCGCCTTCGCTCACGCGCGAAACGTTCTGCGCAATCGATGCAATCCGTGACGCACTGACAGCATAATTCCTGTGTCGAAAGGAAATCACGACCGTGACCGCAGATACCATCATCACCGACGGGTTAGTCATGACCATGAGCCCGGAGAACCCGAAAGCTGAGGCTGTCGCGATCAAGGACGGCGTGATCCTTGCCGTTGGCACAACGCTTGAAATCGAGGCATTGGCCGACGATGCGACCAAGCGGCTGGACGCCGGCGGCGCAACTGTTCTTCCAGGCTTCATCGAAAGCCATGCGCATCTTTTCATGGGTGGCGCGGAACTGCAGAATTTGCACCTGGACAACTGTGCCAACGCCAAGGTGATGGGCGACCTTATCCAGGAATTTGCCGCGATGCATAGCGATGCGGCAATGATTGTCGCGCAATCGCCGGACTATGGCGTTTTCGGCGACCGCGCACCGCGTCTCGCTCTGGACGACATCCTGACGAACCGCCCGTTGGCCCTGGTCGCGCATGACCATCACACCGTCTGGGCGAACACCACTGCCCTGTCAGCCGCTGGAGTGTTGCACGGGTTGAAAACTTCGCCCGGACACGAGGTCGTCATGGGTGAGGACGATCTGGCGACTGGTGCCTTGCTGGAACCCGAGGCGTTTGGTCCTGTCATGGCGCTTGCCGGGCAAGAGCGCACGACCCTTGGGTTACGAACCGGCGGTGAACCCGAGACGCCGCCCAATGAGGCCGAGCGGAATGCCGACCTAGACCATCTTCGACGTGGGTTAGAACATGCGGCATCGCTGGGCATTACGTCCATCGTCAACATGGACGGAAACGTTTACACGCTTGAACTTCTGGATGAGCTTCGCCGGAATGGTGATTTGAGCGCACGCGTCCGTGTACCTTTTCACTTTGTCCCCGAGATGGATATGGCCGACCTTGAAACGGCCCGGAAAATGTCCAAGCGCTGGAATGACGACTGGTTGGCCTCGGGCTTTGTGAAGATGTTCATGGATGGTGTGATCGACAGCCGCACGGCATTTATGAAAAACGACTACCCGGATCAGCCGGGGTATCGATCTTTCGGGCGTTTTAAGGCTGATCGCTTTAGTGCGATCTGCACAAAGATAAACCAAATGGGGCTGCAAATCGCGGTTCACGCCATAGGTGATGCCGCCATTTCGCGCACCATAGATGCCTATGCCGCGTCGGTGGAAAAACTTGGCGATCACGGTTTGGGAAACCGGATCGAGCACTTGGAATTGGTCGCCTCGGATGACTTCAAAAGGATTGGCGCGCTTAACATTGTTGCCTCCATTCAGCCGCCTCACGCCCCTGGCTGTGCGGGACTACCCCTTGACCCGACGCTTTCGAATATTGGTCGCGACCGCTGGCCCGACGCATTCGCATGGCAACGTCTTGTCGAGGCAGGAGCGATCGTCGCCCTGGGGTCAGACTGGCCGATCGCCAATATGGATCCGTTGGTTGGCATTCAGGCGGCGACGACGCGCGATGCCTGGACGAAGGAGGTTTCAGATCACCGGTTTTCACTTGAAGCGGCTATCGCAGGCTACACCATCGACGCGGCCCGTGGAGAGCGGACCGAAAAAGTTAAAGGTAGTCTTGAACCCGGAAAGTTCGCCGACATAGTTGTTCTGAATCGTGATATTGACACGGTAGCCTTAGCTGCCCTCAGTTCGATCCGGGTCGCGCTGACAATGGTTAATGGCAAAGTGGTTTATAGTGCCCCGAACAAGATGGTCTGATCGCGCTCAATTTGAGAAAACTTCGGTCGTCTGTCACTTTTGTAAGGCTCCATATTCGTTAGAATTTCTAAGCAAAGCTGTTGCTTGGAGACCATGTCAACTAGTGTTCTGAGTCTGACATTTGCTACCGGTTTCCGCGGATTTCATCGAGGGCGTTCAGGGCGCGCCGTTCCCGGGCGAGGATGTCCTCGGCAGTTTTGGTCCAGGTGAATGGCTTGGGTTTGGCGTTGTGTTGCAGCAGGTAGTCGT
>JBBKXP010000408.1:0-15897 GCA_037969545.1 Paracoccaceae bacterium
GGGCTGCTTCCGCGACGGAAAGTGTTCAGAAAACGATTCGTTTTCGGCGAATCACGTCTTCATTGCGGCAACAAATTTCACCATTCACCGGCACTTTCTCTGCAACGTCAGAAAACAGAAACCTCGGCGACTCCGGCACCCTGGAAAGGTTGCCCCAACTTTTACCACTCACTCCAACCTGTCACTCGTCCATCGGTACACCAAGAGTTTGCCCAACTCCACAGAACACCGAACGATGTCACAGAAACATCAACACTCCTAATGCCGGATTAATCTTCATAATGTGGGCTGTCAATGTCGAAATCGGCGTCTCAAGAAAAAGGGCCGCTCACAGGGAGCGGCCCGAACTTTTCAAACAATTACTTCGATCGGAAGCCCCTATCGAGAGTCTCTGAAGTTACCCAACTACACAAACCAAGTGACGAACCGTACCATTACAATGTCTAATGCCACATTAGAATAAGTTAAGCTCTTAGTCAATCAGAAGCCTTGCGCATTTTTGGAAACGCTGTGTTCCGGATCAGGAAATAGTCGTCCTGATGCCCTTTTCGAATGATTGGACGGTGCGAACGGCGGTCGGCGCGCTCCCATAAGCGGAGTCCTGGCAAAGTTCCTGATGTGCAACCTGCAGATGACGCGCCGGAATTTGTGGAAAGAGATGATGTACGAGATGGTAGCAATCGTTGCGCGGGAAGAACAACAGGCGCAGGGGTAACGGCGCCAAAAGATTTCGAGACGCTTGCAACTCATCGTCGGCGCCGACCAATCCCGCGTGGTCAAGGCAATCAGTCCAAAAATTGAGTGTCGGGAAAATGAAGAACAGCGGGAACAACACGAATAAGACCGATGTCATCGGATTGAACACGGTGAATATGGTGATTGTCAGCAGAAGGGCGATCTTGAGTGCTGAGTAGACTCTGCCGTCGGCACCCGAAAGGTTGACGCCGGAATACGACTTCAAGTGAAGGCCAAGAAGCGGCGTTGCGAAGAGCCGGAAAATTGTGCCTCGCGTCAGCGGGTCTTGCAGGCGAAACTTTTCGATGACGGCCAGTTCCCGATCCTGCTCGTAGTTCCCGAGGTGTGCGTGATGCGACAGGTGGTCGTCTTTATATTCCTTGAAGCAGCCTGAAAGCAGCGATGCGCAGATCCGTCCCAAAACAGCGTTGTCGCCCCGGTGTGCGGAAAATGTCGAATGGGTGCATTCGTGCACGATATTGTTCAACCCGCGCAGCCGCGTCCCGATGAAGAACGAGGTCAGGGCCATCAATCCGGCGGAGACCCAAGTCAAAGGCGTCGCTACCAGGTAGTGACCGACCGCGATCGCGGCGAATACCATCGCGAGATAGGTGCAGATCACCAACCATGCGACCCACCGGGAATATTTTGTCATCCCGGTAAAACGGCGCATGAATTTTTGGCTGACGATTCTTCTGGACATTTGCCCCCCAAGGTTTTGTTCTGTCTGGGATACAGCGATAAGCCGATACAATGAAACAGTTTTTTTCCGACGGCAGTGAGATCGACTCTTTGAGATAAGCCCGACTAATACAGATTGAGTCTTTAGTAAGGCAAATTTTGGATTTTTGTAGGGCTGGCGCAGAAGAGCCTAAGGGGCTATTAGTCAGGCTAATGAAAAAACCGGGCGTGTCATGGACTTTGACTATGATTCTTTGGTCTCGTTGGCGGCGGTTGTGCGGGCTGGCAGCTTTGACGGCGCGGCAAGGTCGCTGAATGTAACGCAATCTGCGGTCAGTCAGCGAATCAAGCAGCTTGAAGACAAGGTCGGTTCAGTGCTGGTGGTCCGGGGCCGCCCATGTGTTCCGACAGAGGCGGGCCTGCAGCTTTGTCAGCACGTCGAACAGGTGAACCTTCTGCAGTTCGAACTTAGCGATCGCCTGAGTATGATCATCGACAGAGGCGATTCCGACGCCGCGACAATTCGAATTGCAGTCAACAACGACAGTCTGGCGTCATGGTTCCCGACCGTCATCAAACGGGCCGCCGATGAATTGAATCTTCGATTTGATGTCGTTCCCGATGATCAGGAACATACAGAACAGAGCCTCAGGTCCGGCGATGCGCTGGCAGTCGTCACAGGGATCGAACGACCCGTTCCGGGGTGCAAGCGGGTGTCGCTTGGTGCGATGGAATATATTGCAGTCGCCTCGCCCGCGTTCGTCAGCGCCCATTTTTCCAAAGGTGTATCGATCAAGACGATTGAGAAAGCCGCGTGTCTGGCCTTCGACAGAAAGGACACAATACAGGAACAATGGATGATGCTGTGCTTTGGCGAAGTGACCAGACCATTGACGCATTTTGTGCCTTCGTATGAAGGATACCTGTCATGCTGCCTGAATGGTACCGCATGGGGTATTGTCCCGGCGATCGCCGGATTGCCGCACCTGAAAAGCGGAAACCTCGTCGAATTGAAGCCGGGCAAGAGAATCAGAATTTCATTGCACTGGCAATCAAGCACGCAATCGAGCGAAATCCTCCGACGGCTTGGAGAGCTTGTCACAGAAGAAGCCCGTCTTCATTTATTGCCGGATGACTACAGAGAAGATTAGTTGTCGAAAGCGCAAACGAGAATCGTTCGTTTGCTCGGTGATCCGGCACCTGCTGGATTCGGCGGACTGGTCGGGCCCTGCGGCCACCCATTGGATGCGCAAGATCGGAATGCGTCGTTCATCCGATGCGGCGGCACTGCAATCATCCTACGCAGGATCGGGATTCACGGCATGGTCCGCGCCGTTACAGATGTCACGGACAGGTGCGCGCATTCGACGCCGCCGCGCCGCAGCTCTTACGGTTGCGCGGCAGAACAGACCGGCGCGACGACCGTTCCATCTCCGGTCACATGCAAGCCTGACGCGTCCTGGCCAAAAAAGGAGCGCCCCGATTTCGCCGCTACAACCAGCGATTTCAACGAGACCCCGAAGCGGCGGTCGCGACGTGCGAGGTCCACGACCGCACCCAGCGTTTCGTGCTGGGTCGTCGTCGCGGTTCTGCATCGCCCGGGAAGCAGAGATCTGACGAGTGTTTCCTGATCGGAACTTAGTGTTTCCGAAAGTGGGGCAATTTTTACTTGACCCGTAAAATTATCTTGTCTAATGATGCATTAGAGATTGTAATGGTACTTGTTCTTAACGATCAGACTTGTTGTCCGAAAGTAAATGGTTCCGATCTGACGATCGACGTTGTGAGTATTTGAAAAGTGCGGGCCACTCCTCACGAGTGGCCCGTTTTTTTGAGAGGTTCGTTTCGAGGTCTGGAGAAACCTGATCAAGGAGATTGATCGATCGAAGTGTAATTGGTGCTGGAGTGTTGTCTTGCTGAAGACTGCCGACGTGAAAATCGGCACATTCCCAAGGGGGGCCAAGACTGAAGGTAACGGGAAGTGAACAGACTCTCTGAAATGGAAGCTTTTGCCACGGTTGTGGATCAAGGCGGCTTCACCTACGCGGCCAAGAAGATGGGAATTTCAAAATCGGCCGTTTCCAAACATGTTTCCTCGCTTGAGGAACGATTGGGTGCGCGCCTGCTGAACAGGACAACACGGCGGGTAAGCCCGACTGAAATTGGCCTTGCCTATTGTGACCGCGCACGTCGTGTCCTGAATGGCGCAGTCGAAGCTGATGCGCTTGTGACGTCGATGCAATCCACACCGTCGGGCCTGCTTCGCATATCTGTCGCGACCGACTTTGGCGTCAATTACCTGTCACGGATCTTGAGCAACTTTCTGCACGCCTATCCGGATATTTCCGTCGAAATCGTTTTGAACAACCGCTTTGTCGAACTGGCTTCGGAAGGGTTCGACATGGCCATCCGGATGAGTGAGATTGCAGATAGCACGCTGCATACGCGCAAGCTGGCAGAGGTCACCAGAAGAATGGTCGGTTCGCCATCCTATTTCCAGAAATTCGGGCGTCCGATGAAGATCGACGATCTGGAGCAGCACAAGCTTTTGCATCATTCTGTCCAGGCCAATAACGGTGACTGGAAGCTGACGGCCCAGACGGGTGAAAAGCGTCATGTCCGCACGGTCGGCTGGCTTTCGGTCAATGACGGGCAATCCCTGCTGAATGCAGCGATTTCCGGGCTCGGGATCGCCTATCTTCCATCGTTCCTGTATGCTGACGCGCTGGCCAAGGGGCTGGTTGTCGAAGCCATTCCGGACTTGCCAATCGAGACGCAGGGGATTTTCGCGGTTTATCCGTCGGGTCGGCTTGCCCAGCCCAAGGTCAGTGCTTTCACTGATTTTCTGGTGTCGTCCTTCGCCGACAAGAGCCCGGACTTATCCTAGCCAGAGCACGTCCCACTTAGGTTTGCACCTATTGCAGCTGCGAGGCGAGCGTCTTTGCCAGCCGGGCCATGGTCGGCGACGTCCGGCGCTTTCGTTCCCTGATGCGATTGCGCGGGCCAGTGCGGTAGCCGGTTGCCACAGGCCTTTGCGACCTATGTGACCCTGTTGGCCTTTCGATAGTCCGGGTTGTCCCATTGCCGGTTCGTCAGGACGTCTGCCAGAACGTCGACGGCCCGGACGATGTCGGCATCATCCAGATACAGCGGGGTGATGCCAAATCGCAGGATGTCGGGAGCGCGAAAATCACCGATCACGCCGCGCGCAGCCAAGGCCTGGATCGTCGCATATCCATGTTCGAAAGCGAATGAAACCTGACTGCCCCGGGTTGACGCATCGCGCGGGCTTGCCAGCGTCAGGGCAGGGCAGCGCGCCGTGACTTCGGCAATGAACAGGTCCGACAGACGGATCGAAGCGGCCCGGATTTCGGCCATGTCCAGACCATCCCAGACGGTCAGCGCGGCCTCGAGCGCGCTTAGCTGGATCACCGGCGGGGTGCCGACCCGCATCCGTTCGATTGATCCGGCGGGCCGGTAATCAAGGTCAAACGCGAATGGCGCATCGTGCCCGAGCCAGCCGGAAAGCGCAGGGCGAACCTGCGCCGTCAGATCAGGGCGGACATAGATAAAGGCCGGGGCGCCGGGGCCACCACAGAGGTATTTATACGTGCAACCGACTGCAAATTCACACCGGGATGCAGCAACGTCGATCGGGAGCGCGCCGGCACTATGCGCCAGATCCCAGATCATCACCGCCCCGGCAGCATGGGCCCGGCGGGTTATTTCGACCATGTCGTGCAGCCGCCCGGTGCGATAGTCGACTTCGGTCAGCATCACGACAGCGACGGTATCGTCGATTGCGGCAATCACCGCGTCGGGGTCGACGACGCGCAGCGCGTGGCCTTGCTTGAGCGAGTGTATCAGCCCCTGCGCCATGTAAAGATCGGACGGAAAGTTGCCGTTGTCCGACAGCACGACCTTGCGATCCGGACGCATTTCAAGGGCAGATGCGAGGGCCTGAAAAACCTTGATCGACAAGGTGTCGCCAACAACAACGCTTTCTGTCGGGGCCCCGATCAGCCGTCCGATCTGATTGCCGACGCGGGTCGGCTGCTCCATCCAGCCGGCATCGTTCCAGCCCCGGATCAGCATGCCGCCCCATTCGGCGCCGATCACGTCGTCGACCCGTGCGGCGACCGATTTCAGCAATGGACCCAGCGAATTGCCGTCAAGGTAGATGACGCCTTCGGGAAGGTGGAACAGGTGTTTCAGTGGCAGGGATGGCATGGTCAAAGGTCTCCGCGCAATTGCCAGAGCTCGGGGAACAATTCGACCTCGAGCATCCGCCTCAGGTAAGGCACGCCGCTGGTGCCGCCGGTGCCGCGTTTGAACCCGATCACCCGTTCCACAGTCGTGACGTGATTGAAACGCCATCGGCGAAAGTAGTCTTCGATGTCGACGAGCTTTTCGGCCAGTTCATACAGGTTCCAATGCGTTTCCGGGGCCCGATAGACGCGGGTCCAGGCCTGCATGACCGCGGCATCCGCCTGATGCGGCGCCTCCATGCGGTAAACTCCGGGGTCAAAAACAATCCCGGTTTCGGCCGCCAGCGCATCGAGCGCGACGTGATAAAGTGACGGACGCGCCAGTTCGTCGGTCAGTTTGCCATGCAGATCAGGGCGATGTTCGTGAACCTTCATCATGTTCGGATTTCGGTTCCCGAGGGCAAACTCGATCATCCGGTATTGGTGCGACTGGAACCCCGACGAATTGACGAGGGTATCGCGGAACGTGGTGTAATCGCTGGGGGTCATCGTGCGGAGCACATCCCATGCGGAATTCAACTGTTCAAATATCCTCGCAACGCGGGTCAGCAGCTTGAACGCCGGGGCAAACTTGAAATTGGTCAGCAGTGTCCGCGCGCTGTCCAACTCATGAACGACGAGTCGCATCCAGAGTTCGCTTGTCTGGTGCTGGATTATGAACAGCATTTCATCATGGGCTGCCGAAATCGGCCGCTTAGCGCCGAGAATGCGATCGAGGTCCAGGTAGTCGACGTAGCTCATGTCCATTTGGAAAGACGCTCGGGCACCGTCCTTGCCGGGATCATAGGCGTCGGTCATTGACGGTCCTTTTCAGGGTGGCGCGTTCGGCCCAGTTCCGGCGGCATCGGGCGACGCGATGTGGTGCATATCACTGGTTGTTGACCGGTCAAACCCCAACCGTCACCGGTTTGCCATCGACGACCGGTATCGCAAATGTACCTTGTCGTTGGCCAGACACCGACACGACGCAAAGATGGCGGGTTGAAACTGGCAGACATTGCGTACTTTCGTTCAGAAAGTCGCCTGCGGATCAAGCAAAAACAGTTTTGTTCGGGTCTTCACGAGAAAATGATGTCAGATGAAAAGCGGATTGTTCCACCGATGAAAACAATGACGACTTGGGCATTTCATTGATTTAAATGTGGTTTTTCTGTGACGGAAACAGTGTGTTTCCAATGAACAACGCGCCCAAACAGCCAACAAATGCTATCAATGATGGCGAAAGAGGGGCAGCGCAACGGATTGCTGCGGTTTTCAGGATGCCGGTCGGTTCGGGTGAATTGACTGTTTAGACATCTTGCGGATCGTCCGTTTACATGTCTTTTCTTGAGCCTGGGGTGAGATGTCGGGCAGCGGTTCTGGTCGCTGTCATGCGGTGTCATCCGGGTTCTGAGTTAACACGATTGCCGATTTTGGCCGGCAAAGGGGTAACGATGAAGGATTACATCAGGTCCGATATGGAATATTGCGCCTCGGACAGGACTTCAAATCATACAGGTCGTAACGTGGCAGTAGTATCGAATGCCGTCTACGGACGGCCAAAAAGGCGACCCGAAGTGATCGGTTGGTATAACTCCGGCGGAAAACGGGCGATCGACATCGTAGTCTGCATTTTGATGCTTCCGGTAAGTATTCCGGTGATCGCAGTTTGTGCTTTGGCGCTTTGGTTCGAAGGGGGTCAGCCGTTCTTTCGGCAGGACCGGCTCGGCCTTGGGGGCCGCCGGTTTAAGATACTGAAACTGCGCACGATGACCTGTGATGCAGAGGCCAGGCTGGCAGAATATCTGGCCAACGACCCGGCGATGAATCTGGAATGGATGCAGACCCAGAAACTCAAAAGCGACCCGCGCATTACCCGGCTTGGTCGGTTCATGCGGGCCACCTCGCTTGATGAGTTGCCACAACTGTGGAACGTCCTGAAAGGCGACATGAGCATGATCGGACCGCGCCCGATGTTGCCAGAGCAGTTGCCGCTTTATGGCGATCCGCACGCCTACTTTGCCCTGCGCCCCGGTATTTCGGGCTTCTGGCAAGTTTCGGCACGCAACGAGAGCCATTTCGCGTTCCGCCACGAGACTGATGCGGACTATCTGAGTCGGGTTTCGGTGTGGACGGACTTTGGTGTTTTGTGGAAGACCGTAGGCGTCGTGCTGCGCCCGACAGGTTATTAAATCTTTAATATCAAATACTTGGAATGTTATGAGTATTGGCGATCTGTGCCGGTGTGTCAGTGCTGTCGCAGGACCTTGTCCAGCCCTTCGCGCCAATCCGGGCGCGGTATCGCGAAGTCGCGCAGCAGGCTGGTACAGTCCAATCGCGAATTGCCAGGGCGCAAGGCGACGGTCGGATAGCTTGCCGACGGGATGCCCGCAACAGTGACGTTGCGGTCGGCGGCAGCAAAGATGGCGCGGGCAAACCCGGCCCAACTGACATCGGGCGCCCCGGCGAAATGATATGTGCCGCCGGGCGCACCGCCGCAAAGGGCGCGCGCGATTGTCAGGCAGGCCGCGGCGATGTCCGCAGCCGGGGTCGGGCCACCGATCTGGTCATCGACGATGTGCAGACTGCTGTGGGTCTTTGACAGATCGAGCATCGACCTGACGAAATTGCTGCCATAGGCAGAGAAAACCCATGACGTGCGCAGAATCACATGCGCCCCGCCGGTTGACCTTATGCCGTCTTCGCCACGCAGTTTGGTGCGCCCATAGGCGTTGATCGGCAATACCGGCGCATCGGGCGTGCGTGCCGTTTCACCCGATCCGTCAAAGACATAATCGGTCGAAATATGAACCAGCGGGATGCCCAGATCGGTGCAGGCCTGTGCCATCGCGGTGGGGGCGTCACCGTTGACGATCGCCGCCATCGCTTCGTCGGTTTCGGCGGCATCGACGGCGGTAAAGGCAGCGGCGTTGATCACCGCGTCGGGTTTGTGCGCAAGGATCGCGGTGGCGCAGGCGGCCGGATCGGCCAGGTCGGCCTTGTCCCTGCTCAGTGCCTCGACCTTTGCGGCGGCGCGGATTTCGGTGGCGACCTGACCGCTATGGCCGAACATCAGGATGTTCATCCGGCGACCCCCAATCGCTTGCCGACCCCGTCACGGTCAAGCAGCGCCTGCCACCAGTCTCGGTTATCCAGATACCATTGCACGGTGCGCTCCAATCCTTCGGTCAGCGTGACACTGGGTTTCCAGCCAAGTTCGTCGCTGATCCGGGTCGCGTCGATCGCATAGCGCAAATCGTGTCCCGGCCGGTCATCCACAAATGTGATCAGCCGGTTGTGGGGCGCATGGGCCGGGCGTTTCGCATCGAGGATCGCGCAGATCGTCTGCACCAGATCGATGTTGCGTGCCTCATTGTGGCCGCCGATGTTGTAGGTTCGCCCGACTGTGCCGCGGGTCAGTACTGTCAGCAGGGCGGCGGCGTGATCCTCGACATAGAGCCAGTCGCGGATGTTGTCGCCCGCACCATAAATCGGAATGGGCTGCCCGGCGATTGCATTCAAGATCACCACAGGGATCAGTTTTTCCGGAAAATGAAAGGGTCCGTAGTTGTTTGAACAGTTGGTCACCAGCACCGGCAATCCCCAGGTTTCGCCCCAGGCCCGGACCAAATGGTCACTGGAGGCCTTTGAGGCCGCATAGGGGCTGCGTGGGGCATAGGGCGTTTCTTCGGTGAACAGTCCGCTCTGCCCAAGACTGCCGTAGACCTCGTCTGTCGAGACGTGGTGAAAACGGAAATCCGCAGGTCGTCCTTCGGCGACCCAAAAAGCGCGGGCCGCTTCAAGCAGGGTGTAGGTGCCGGTCACATTGGTATCGACAAATGCACCGGGCGCATCGATGGACCGGTCGACGTGGCTTTCAGCGGCAAGGTGCAGCACGGCGTCAGGGCGATGGGCCGCAAAAATCCGGTCAAGTGCTGCGCAGTCACAGATATTGGCATGTTCAAAGGCATAGCCGGGCGCGTTGTCGACCGAAGCGACGTTTGCGAGGCACGCCGCATAGGTCAGGGCGTCGATGTTCACCACCTGATGGCCGTCGGCGACGGCGGCGCGGACCACCGCAGAACCGATAAAGCCGGCGCCGCCGGTAATCAGTATTTTCATGATTGGTCATCCGGGAACGGGGCCGGCAGGTCGCGCAGGTAACTGGCCGTCGCATCTTTCTCGGACAAGGACACGCCGGCGGCGTCGATGCCCCAGTCGATGGCCAGGTCAGGATCATCCCAACGCACGGCACCGTCACACTCCGGCGCATAGACGTCGCTACATTTATAGACGATTTCGGTGTCCGGTTCGCGGGTGACAAAACCGTGCAGGAAACCAGCCGGGATCAGCAATTGCTTGCCGTTTTCGGCACTCAGCTCACAGGCGACCCATTTGCCATAGGTGGCAGAGCCCTGGCGGGCATCGACTGCGACATCCAGCAGGCGGCCATGACCGCAGCGCACGAGTTTTGCCTGCGCGTGCGGCGGGGTCTGGAAATGCAGACCGCGCAATGTGCCGACACTGCGGGATACCGAATGGTTGTCCTGCACGAAATCGATGACGATGCCGTGCTTGGCCAGTTCTGACTTGTTCCAGGTTTCGGCGAAAAACCCCCTGTCATCGCCAAAACGGCGCGGTGTCAGTTCGATGACTCCGGGAAGGGCTGTGGGTTTGACCTCTAGCAAATTCGGACCTTTCCAATATTCAACAACAGGGGCGTGATAACACAGGTCATTTTGCTGTCTTGCTTAAACTGTGGTGTCGTTATCAGAATTGTTTTTCAAGTGCGGATATCGCACATAGGCCAGCTTTTCGCCATCTGGCGACCAGCTGTTGACGTTGATTGTCCCTTGCCCGCCTTGAAACGTGTCAAGATCGCGCGGGTTGTTGCCACTCGGGTCCATCGTGCGCAGGATCACCGGCAAATCAGCCGGGTGGCCGGTCGTGCCGGGCGGATAGCTGATGTAGGCGACGCGGGCGCCGTCGGGGCTGGGGTGGGGGAACCAGTTCACCCGGTCGTCGTCGGTCAGTTGTTGCAGGTCGCTGCCATCGGGGCGCATCCGGAAAATCTGGGCGTGGCCGGGGCGGGTCGCGGCGGCCTCGGAGTTGAAATATAGCCATGCAGCATCGGGCGAATATTCCGGCCCGTCGACGGGGCAGGCCCCATCGGTCAGCACGGTGTCGGTGCCGCCCGCCGCCGGGATTGTGCAGATGCGCGTGATCACCCGGTCACCGTCGTGGGTCAGTCCGACATAGGCCAGCGTCGTGCCATCCGGCGACACCCCGTGCAGATAGTGGCGCATTCCGGTATCGTTCGTGATCCGTTTCGGGACGCCACCGCAGATTGGCAGCACGTAGATATGCCCGTCATTCGCGGTCACGTAGATCTGCTGTCCGTCGGGGGCGACCACGTGGTCGTTGTTCAGGTTTTCAATCGGCCGGGTGTCGATCCGTTCCGGACCCCGCGCCCCGTCAACACTGATCCGCCACAGCCGTCCATCGGCGTTGTAGATCAGCCACTGGCCATCCGGCGTCCAGTTCGGCGCCTCGATCAGGGCGGCGCTGTCGTAGATGACAGTCGGGTCGGACCCGTCGCGCCCGATGATCACCAGTTCGCAGATCAGCCCGTCAGACAAGCGACGGGCCAGCGCATCCGGCCGCATCTACTGTTCGGCCGCCTGCTCGTCACGCAGCCGCTGGGTGATAGCGCGCTTGTTGATCAACGACGCGGTGATGACGCCAAAGGTGACGATACTGATCATGATCGTCGACAGGGCGTTGATTTCCGGGCTGACCCCCAACCGGACCGCGCTGAAAATCTTGATCGGCAGGGTGGTCGATGATGGGCCCGAGGTGAATGACGCGATCACCAGATCGTCCAGCGACAGGGTAAAGGCTAGCAGCCAGCCCGAAATCACCGCCGGCGCGATCATCGGCAGGGTGACGGAACGGAAGGCGTCAAAGGGGGTGCAGCCAAGGTCGAGTGCGGCCTCCTCAAGCGATTTGTCGAAACTGACCAATCGGGCCGAGACGACGACCGACACATAGCACATGGTGAACGTGGTATGGGCCAGCACGATGGTCGTGACCCCGCGGTCCAGCCCCACGGCGATGAACAGCAGCAGCAGCGACAGGCCGGTGATCACGTCGGGCATGACCAGCGGCGCATAGATCATCCCCGAAAACAGGGTGCGCCCGGCAAACCGCCCGGCCCGGACCAGCACATAGGCGGCCATCGTGCCCAGAACCGTGGCAAGCGTCGACGAGATCACGCCGACCTGCAACGTCACCCATGCGGCATCCAGGAAGGCCTCGTTCTGCCACAGCGTCCCATACCATTTCGTCGAAAACCCGGCCCAGACGGTGACAAGGCGGCCGCCGTTGAAGCTGTAGATGATGAGGATCAGCATCGGGATATAAAGGAACGCGAAGCCAAATGTCAGGGCGGTGACGTTGAACCAACTGAACCGTTTCATTGTTCAGCTTCCGCGGCGCGTTGCTGGTTCTTCTGGAACAGGATGATCGGGATGATCAGGATCAGCAGCAGGATCACGGCGACGGCACTGGCGACCGGCCAGTCGCGGTTGGAACTGAATTCTTCCCACAGGACCTTGCCGATCATCAGGGTGTCGGACCCGCCGAGCAGGGACGGGATGACGAATTCGCCCAGGGCCGGGATGAAGACGAGAAAGCAACCGGCGATGATGCCGGGGCGCGACAGCGGGATGGTGATCAGCCAGAATGCCTTGGTCCGGGTACAGCCGAGGTCTTCGGCAGCTTCCAGAAGTGAATCGTCAAGCCGGTCGAGGGCGGCATAGATCGGAAGGATCATGAACGGCAGGTAAGTGTAGACGATGCCGATATAGACGGCGAGGTTGGTGTTCAGGATCGTCAGCGGTTCACTGATGACGCCGATCCACAGCAAAAGCTGGTTCAGCAATCCCTCGCGCCCCAGAATGCCCATCCAGGCATAGACCCGGATCAGGAATGAGGTCCAGAAGGGCAGGATCACCAGCATCATCAGGGTGGCGCGCCAAGCCTCGGGGGCGCGGGCCATCGCATAGGCGACCGGATAGCCGATCAGCAGGGTAAAGGCGGTCGAGATCAGGGCGATCTGCAACGACGACAAGTAAGATTTCCAGTAGAGCGAATCCGTGGTGAGGAATTTGAATGTCTGAAAGTCGAGTTTCGACAGGAAATCCGTGAACCCCGACCAGCCTTCGGACAGGTCGAGCGTCGGGGTATAGGGCGGAATCGACACGGCATAGTCGGACAGCGAGATTTTTAGGACGATCAGGAAAGGGACCAGAAACAGCGCCAGCAGCCAACCGTAGGGAATGGCGATCAGGAAAAAGCGGCGCAGGTTCATCGCGGCCCCCTCACGATGTCAGCACGACACCGGCGGTGTCGGTGAATGAGAGCCAGACGGGATCCTCCCAGGTGAACGACCGACGCGACAGACGGCGGTTGTTGGCCGCCTGCGCCTTGATGATCTGGCCGCCGGGAAGTTCGACGTGATAGGTGGAAATGTTGCCGAGATAGGCAATGTCGAGCACCTTGCCCTGCAGCGCGTTCGCCGCATCGACGGGCTTGTCGGCGCTGATCGCGACCTTTTCCGGGCGGATGGCAAAGCTGACGCGGGCGTCCCTGGCGACGGGGTCCGAGGGGGTCGCGTGGATCGGTGGCTGGCCCTCGGCCCAGAGGATGTCGATCTTGTCGCCATTGGGTGTGGCGGCGCCTTCGATCAGGTTCACCTCGCCGATGAAATCGGCCACGTAGGCGCAGTTCGGGGTTTCATAGATCTGCGCCGGAGTGGCGACCTGCACGAGTTTGCCGTGGTCCATGACGGCGACGCGAGAGGCCACTGTCATCGCTTCTTCCTGATCGTGGGTGACAATGACAAAGGTGGTGCCGGTCTTTTCCTGAATGTCCATCAGCTCGAACTGGGTATCGTGGCGCAGTTTCTTGTCGAGCGCGCCAAGCGGTTCGTCGAGCAGCAGCAGTTTCGGGGCCTTGGCAAGGCTTCGCGCCAGCGCGACCCGCTGGCGCTGGCCGCCCGAGATCATGTGCGGTTTCCTCTGGGCGAATTTCTCCATCTTGGTCAGCCGCAGCATTTCGTTCACGCGCGCGTCGATCTGCTCTTTGGGCATCGCCGAGCGGCGCAGGCCGAAGGCGATGTTTTCATAGACGGTCAGGTGCGGGAACAGCGCGTAGGACTGGAACATCATGTTCACCGGGCGCTTGTTCGGCGGGATCGGGGCGAGGTTGACGCCGCCAAGGGTGATCGTGCCCTTGGTCACGGCTTCGAACCCGGCCAGCATGCGCATCAGCGTGGTCTTGCCGCAGCCCGACGGGCCCAGCAGGGCAAAGAATTCCTTTTCGTAGATGTTGAGGGAAATGTCGTCGATGGCGACGAAACTGCCGAACCGTTTGGTGACTTTGTCGAACTGGATCAGCGGCTTTGCGGTGGGGTCGGTCCAGGGGGAAAATTCGATCGGAGTCTTGGAGGGTTGCACCATCATGTCCTCGGAAATTGATGAGGGGGGTCGAGCAGGAAAAAACCCCGCGCCGGTCGGGCGCGGGGTTTGTAGCTATGGGCCTAGGTGCCCGACTTGATCTTGGTCCAAAGCCGGGTGACGACCCGCTGCACCGGCCCCTCGTAGGGCGAGGTCGTATAAAGGTTCGCCAGCGTTTCCTCGTCAGGATAGATCGCGGTGTCGCCGATCACGTCCTCGACCAGAAATTCCTGCGAAGCCTTGTTGCCATTGGCGTAATAGACGTAGTTGGATGCCGCCGCCATGTTCTGCGCGTCCATGATGAAGTTCAGAAATTTCATCGCGCCCGTCGGGTTCGGCGCATCAATCGGAATCGCCATCTGGTCAAACCACATCAGCGCGCCTTCCTTGGGGGCGTGATAGACGATCTCGACGCCGTTGTCGGCCTCGATGGCGCGGTCGCGGGCCTGCAGGATGTCTCCCGACCAGCCAAACGCAACGCAGATTTCGCCATTCGCCAGTGCGTTGATGTATTCGCTGCTGTTGAATTTCTGGATGTAGGGGCGGACGGCCATCAGCACCGGTTCGGCCATCGCGATCACATCGGGGTCCTGGCTGTCAGGGTCTTGCCCGATGTATTTCAGCGCCGCCGGGATCATCTCGACCGGGGCGTCCAGCACCATGACACCGCAGGACGCCAGTTTTTCCATGTTCGCGGGATCAAAGATTAGCGCCAGACTGTCGATCGGGGCATCGGGGCCCAGCGCCTCGGCCACCTTACCGACGTTGACGCCCAGGCCGGTTGTGCCCCACATGTAATTGATCGAATATTCGGTGCCGGGGTCATACTGGGCGGTCCGTGTCTTGATCGTGTCCCACAGGTTCGCCTCGTTCGGCAGTTGCGCCATGTCGAGCTTCTGAAAGGCGCCAGCCTGAATTTGGCGCTGCAGGAAGGTGCCCGACGGCACGACGACGTCATAGCCCGAGCCGCCCGACAGCATCTTGGTTTCCAGCACTTCGTTAGAATCGAACACGTCATAGACCAGGTCGATCCCGGTCTCTGTCTCGAATTTGGTCAGCAGGTCTTCGTCGATATAGTCGGACCAGTTATAGACCCGAACGGTTTCGGCCCAGACGGCATTCGCACCCAGTGCAAATGCGGCGGCCAGCGGCAGCCATGTTTTGTTCATACGGTTTCTCCCTAGATTTTAGCGGTTGTTGTGACGAATTTGATCAAAACGAACCGCGATTGGCAACTGCTTTATTCTCGGTCAGGTTCCAGCCGGGGGAAAGTCACGTGTGCGCCATTCAGGGGTTGGCCGCTGAACTGACACGCAATTTTGACCATTTTTGCCCGTGGTCTGGGTCTCTGCAAGCGGGCTGGGCAGTTTTGGGGTCAATGGCGCGATTCGGACTCGGGTCTGCAGCGCCAAAAGCCTTGTGCCGCCGATCTTGGCCCGATCCCCGGATAATTTGATCAAAAGTCATTGACAGGCTCTGTGCTGTTCATATCTTGCAGCGAAATCCGGGGGCGATCGACGTCTTTGGTCATGCATTTTTTGCAAAGGATTGCTGCGATGAACCAGATCACCAACCACATGCCGACCGCTGAACTGCAGGCGCTGGATGCGGCACACCACATGCACCCCTTCACCACCGATTCCGATCTGGCGAAAAAGGGTGCGCGGGTGATCACCCGCGCACCCTTTTTCGCCAGATCGGAATCGGTGGTGAAG
>JBBKXP010000409.1:0-4196 GCA_037969545.1 Paracoccaceae bacterium
GATCCGCTATTGTCTGTGCGCCCCAGCAGCGAAGGCCCCGATTGGGGTGGCCCGGGTGCGATTTTGAACATCGGGATGACCGATGCGCGCCACGCGGCGATGTGCGCGACATTGGGTGAACGCACCGCGACGGCGATCTATCTGCGGTTCATCCAGTCCTTTGCGGTGCAGGTCGCCCGCGCCGATCCGGATGCGTTTTTCCTGCCCGATGTGCCGGATGCGGCCGCCTTGGCCAAAATGCTGCAAGCCTATGAGGACGAAACGGACGAAGAATTTCCGCAGGACGCAGGCGTGCAGATGGCCGAAGTGCTGCGGTCGATGGCGCGGGCCTGGGATGGCACAACGGCACGGCTATTGCGCGAGGCCAAGGGCGCGCCGGTGGACGCCGGCCTTGGGCTGGTGGTGCAGGCGATGGCGATGGGCGTCGGCAAGGGCGTCAGCGGGTCAGGGGTGATCCAGTTCGTCGATCCGCAGACCGGCCAGCCGCAGATCACCGGGCGTTTCCTGAGCCAGAGCCAGGGGCGCGAGGCACTGACGGCCGAAAAGGGCGTCATCTATCTGACCCGCGACAAACGGGGTGCCTCGCTCGAGGAATTGTGCCCGGCAGCGTTCAAGGCCTTGATCGGCTATGGCGGGCAGGTCCGGACCCGGTTGCGGGAAGAACTGCAGATCGAATTCACCATCGAAAACGGAGAGTTGCGGATTCTCGACGGGGTGCTGGTGCCGCGGTCCAGTCAGGCAACGGTGCGGATCGCCGTGGCGTTGGCGAGCGACGGCGTGATCGGGCTGGACGAGGCGGTGATGCGGGTGCAACCTTCGGCCCTGTCTGAAATGCTGCACCGGCAGGTCGACCCAAACGCGCCGCGTGACCGTATCGTGTGCGGCATTGCCGCCAGTCCCGGCGCTGCGTCGGGCAAGATTGTGTTCACCGCGGATGAGGCGCAGGCCCATGCGGCGCGGGGCGAGGCATGTGTGCTGGTGCGCCGTGAAACCAGTCCCGAGGACATTCGCGGGATGCATGCCGCGCAGGCCGTTCTGACGGTGCGCGGCGGTATCACCAGCCACGCGGCAGTGATCGGGCGTGGCCTGGGCCTGCCTTGCGTCGTCGGCGCGTCAGACCTCGTGATCGACCGCAAGGCGCGGGTGATCGTCGGCCCCGATGGCCGCAAGTTCGCCGAAGGGACGGTGATTACCGTCGACGGCACCTCGGGCGATGTGCTGTTGGGCGAACCACCGATGCTCGAGGCCGCTTTGGACAGTTCGTTTCAGACTTTGCTGGCCTGGGCTGACGAATTTCGCGACATCGGGGTCCGGGCCAACGCCGATACTCCGGCCGATGCCCAGACAGCGCGGAATTTTGCGGCGCAGGGGATCGGCCTTTGCCGAACCGAGCACATGTTTTTTGAAGGCGACCGCCTGAATGTCATGCGCGAGATGATCTTTGCCGAAAGCGCCGAGGACCGCCGGGTGGTGCTTGACCGCCTGCTGCCGATGCAGCGGGCGGATTTCGCGGCGCTTTTCAAGATCATGCAGGGGCAGCCGGTCTGCATCCGCCTGTTCGATCCGCCGCTGCACGAATTCCTGCCGACGGACAAACAGGGGTTGCGCGATCTGGCCGAGCAACTTGATCTGCCGGTCGCTGATGTGACGGCGCGGGTCGAGGCGCTGAGCGAATACAACCCGATGCTGGGGATGCGTGGCGTGCGTCTGGGGATAACGGTGCCCGAGATTTACGACATGCAGGCCCGCGCGATTTTCGAGGCGACAGTCGAGGCGAGCGGATCCGGCGATCCGGTGGTTCCCGAGATCATGATCCCGCTGGTCAGCGCGATGCGCGAAGTTGAACTGGTCAGCGGTCGGATCGATACGGTGGCTGCAGCCGTTCGGGCGGAAACCGGTGCGACATTCACCTTCAAACTTGGTGTCATGGTCGAAACCCCGCGGGCGGCATTGCGGGCCGCCGATATCGCCCAGCATGTCGCGTTCCTGTCATTCGGGACCAACGACCTGACGCAGATGACCTATGGGCTTTCGCGCGACGATGCGGGGCGGTTCATGTCGGCCTATGTTCAGGCGCACGTTTACGAGGAGGACCCGTTTCACACGCTGGATGTCGAAGGGGTGGGCGAATTACTTGCCATCGGCGCGAACCGGGGTCGGAGCGGTAATCCAGAGGTTGTACTTTCGATCTGCGGCGAGCATGGTGGCAGCCGTGTCGCGATCCAGTTTTGTCGCGAACAAGGGTTTGACTACGTGTCGTGCTCACCATTCCGTGTCCCAGTTGCGCGGCTTTCCGCCGCCCAATTGGCCATTCAGGACCGTTTGAGTGGCGCAGGTATTGTGTGAACATTGTCTGCTACCACTATGAAAAGTAATACTTTTTCCAAATTCGCTATGCTCCGTTGACCACTTTGGAACGCCGTCGGTCGCAGGCTGGACGATCGCGGTTTTTCCTCCTAACAAACCCAAGCCAGCACGGGGTCGAACCGTGCGATACGATGGGTTGGGGCAATGCGAAATTCTTGGGGTGGTCGTGCCATGCGCGCGGCAACGATGGCTTTGGCCATGGCGGTGCCTGCTGGTGGGGCCTTTGCCCAAGATGTTCTGGCGGCCCGTTTGGGTGCGTTGCTGGGGCAGGAGCGGCAGGCGATCGAGGCAGTTCCTTCTCTAGAGATGGCCGCGCTCACAGCGCCACCAGAGGCATCCACCCGCGATATCGGGACCGGACTCGGCTCGATCAGCTATGACACCCAATTCCTCGCCTTGCTGCCGCCCGCTGCTGGTGGCGCAGATTGGGAATGTCTAGCCGAGGCTCTTTATTTCGAAGCCCGCGGCGAGAATGTTCGCGGCCTGTTCGCGGTCGGTGAAGTCATCATGAACCGGGTCGACAGCCGGCAGTTCCCGAATACGGTCTGCAGTGTCGTCAATCAGGGGACCGGACAGCGGTATCAGTGTCAGTTCACCTATACCTGCGACGGCAATTCCGAGACAATTCACGAGCTTGCGGCCTGGCGCCGGGTGGGCAAAGTCGCCCGGTTGATGCTGGACGGGGCGCCGCGCGACCTGACCGCCGGTGCCACATACTATCACACGCGGGGCGTCAACCCGTCATGGGCCCGCAGGTTTGATCGCACCGCATCGATCGGGGCGCATTACTTTTACAAGGCTTAAGTCGGCATCGGCTGACTTGCCCCGTCGGGGTGTGCGGAGTAGGACGGCATGACGACATGCCGAAAGCCCGATGCGATGAGCGATGATATCCGCCTTGCCTTTGCCCACCCGAGCGAGCGAGCCGAGGCCAGTGCCAAAGTCCCCTGCGACCGGATTTCCCTGCGCGACTATGTCGTCGAGGTCGAGATCGGCGCCTTTCAGGCCGAACGCGGGCATTTGCAGCGTATCCGCTTTAACATCGTCGTCGAAGTTGCTCCGATGGTTGGAGAAATTGACGATGATGTCGACCGTATATTGTCCTATGATCGGGTGATCGAGGCGATTTCGGCCGAACTGCGCGCCGAACGGATCAACTTGCTGGAAACACTCGCGGCACGTGTCGCCGAACGCATTTTGCGCGAACCCCAGGCACTGCGGGTTTTTGTGCGGATCGAAAAGCTGGATCGCGGACCGTTTTCACTGGGGGTCGAGATTGTTCGCGCCAAAGGTGAATTGGCCCGCAAGGGGCAAGATCATGTGCAGGTGCAGCATCCGCAGGTGGTTTTCCTGTCCAATGAAGCGGTTGCCAGTGAACTTCTGTCCGGCTGGATCGACGATCTGGCCGGGCGGGGTGCACCGTTGATCATTTGCGTCGGCGCAGGACCGATGGCGGTGCCGCAAACCGGCCATGTGATGACCCAGCGCCGGATCGACCTGCTCGCAATCGAACAGAACGCCTGGGTGCTGGCTGGCCGTGATCGGCGCTGCAAGGTCGTGGCGACGCGCACTGAACTCGACTGGGCCATGAAGAATGGGCAGATTTGCGTCTGGGCGCCGTCCAAGATCGTGCTGGACGCGGTGGATGGGCCAAGCGCCCGCCCTGACGATGCGTTGGCGTTGTTCGCGTGGTTTGCGGGCCAGATGAAGGCGGCGGAACTGCTGGTCATCGGGGCCGATGCGCCAGTGGCAACGGTCCCGGTTCGGGCTGTCGCTTTGGGTGATGCGCTGTGACCAGCTATTATCTGCCAGTGGCGCGGATGCATCAC
>JBBKXP010000410.1:0-5138 GCA_037969545.1 Paracoccaceae bacterium
ATCCTGCGCTGCCAGTCGGCCAACGGCTATCAACTGCCCACCGAGAAATACAACGAATGGAAGGACGTCGAAATCACCTTCGACCCCTCCGGCATGAGGTTGCGCTGATGCAGGCCGGATCGCCAACTTGCCCTGTCCGGAACCGCAGAGCCGGCGTCGTCAAGCAAATCAATGCTGAATTGACTGGTTCCGGCGCATTTCCGCGCATTTCCCCTTTTCGCCTTCCACCCCATGCTATTGACTATCAACGCATGGCCATGGGACTGACCCCGCAACACATGCAAACAAGGATCACCCTTAGATGACCCGACTGCTGACACTTCTGCTGGCCCTGCTGATGTCGCCGGTCATGGCGACAACGGCACTGGCCCAAAGCGGCCCGCTGCGCCTGACCATCACCGACGGGGTGATCGAACCCCTGCCATTCGCGATCCCGACGTTTCAGGCCGAAACCGGTGGTGCCGAACAGATGGCCGCGGACATCAGCCGCATCGTCGCCGAAGATCTGGCGGGAACGGGCCTGTTCCGGCAAATTCCGCCGTCATCGTTCATCAGCCAGCAGGCCAGTTTTGGCCAGGCCGTTGCATTTCCCGACTGGCGGGCGATCAACGCGCAGGCGCTGATCATCGGCGCTGTCGCGATGTCGGGCGATCAGGTGGTGGTCAAGTTCCGCCTCTATGACGTGTTTTCCGGCGTCGAGATGGGCGAGGGGATGCAATTGGCCGGAACCAGCGGCGGTTGGCGGCGGATCGCGCACAAGGTCGCCGATCAGGTCTACAGCCGGATCACCGGCGAAGGCGGCTATTTCGACAGCAGGGTAGTCTACGTGTCCGAATCCGGGCCCAAGGACAACCGGCTGAAACGGCTGGCAATCATGGATTACGACGGGGCCAATACGCAGTTCCTGACCGAATCCGGGTCGATCGTGCTGGCGCCGCGGTTTTCGTCCTCGGGTGATCGGGTGCTGTATACCAGTTACGAATCCGGCTTTCCGCGCATCTATGTGCTGAACGTTGCCTCGGTCGGGCAGCAGGAACTGCCGACGGCACCGGGCGAAATGGCCTTCAGCCCGCGATTTTCGCTGGACGGCCAGCGGGTGATCTATTCGCTGATCAACGGCGGCAACACGGACCTCTATGTCGGCGATATCGCCAGCGGTCAAAGCACCCGGCTGACCGATGCGCCCTCGATCGAAACCGCGCCCAGCTTTTCGCCGGACGGCAGCCAGATCGTGTTTGAATCGGACCGGTCGGGCAATCAGCAGCTTTACATCATGTCCGCAGGTGGCGGTGAACCGCGCCGGATTTCGTTTGGCGAGGGGCGCTATTCCACCCCCGTCTGGTCGCCGCGCGGCGATCTGATCGCGTTCACCAAGCAGAACGCGGGCCGCTTCCATATCGGGGTGATGCGCACCGACGGATCCGAAGAACGCCTGCTCACGGCGTCGTTTCTTGACGAAGGTCCGACATGGGCGCCCAATGGACGGGTAATCATGTTCAGCCGCGAAAGTCAGGGTGCCGGCGGGGTGACGACGCTTTATTCGGTCGATATCTCGGGGCGCAATTTGCGGCAGGTGCCGATTACCGGTGACGGTTCCGACCCGTCCTGGGGACCGCTGCAAAGATAGGAAACGCGGATTCCCAGATGCTGCGAAGCATGCTAAAGTAACTGACAACGGGCAAAGAAAAACAGGATCAAACCAATGCACATGATGACCAAAGCCGCGCTTGTATTGCTGGCGCTTTCCACCGCAGCCTGCACCAGACCGGACCGTTTCGGTGCCGGGGATGCCAACGCCAACGGGCTGAACGGCGCCGGCGGGATCGATCAATCGGCGCTTGGCAGTGCCGGCGATCCCCGCAGCCCGGCCTATTTTTCGCAAACGATCGGTGATCGGGTGCTGTTCGTCGTCGACCAGTCGAACCTGACCGCGCAGGGCATGGCGACGCTGGACGGGCAGTCCAACTGGCTGCAGACCAACAGTGATTATCTGGCCATCATCGAAGGCCACGCCGACGAACAGGGCACCCGCGAATACAACCTCGCGCTTGGGGCGCGGCGTGCCAATGCGGTCCGCGAATACCTGATTTCAAAGGGTATCCCCTCGAACCGTCTGCGCACCGTCAGCTATGGCAAGGAACGCCCGATCGCGGTCTGTTCCGAGGAATCCTGCTATTCGCAAAACCGCCGTGCGGTGACGGTCATTTCCATCGGCACCGTTGGTTAAGGCAACAGGGGATGCGGATGTTCAAAGGGGTTCTCTTGGGCGCGATCATGGCGGCGGCTTTGCCTGCTGCCGTGATGGCGCAGGATTCGACGCTGGCCGATATCCGCACCCAGCTTTCCACGCTTTATGTCGACATTCAGGGGTTGCGCAGCGAACTGACGGCCAGCGGGCAACTGACCCAAGGCACTATTGGCAACACGCCCCTTGAACGGCTCAATTCCATCGAAAGCGAACTCCAGCGGCTGACCGCCAAGACCGAGCAGCTGGAAAACCGGATCAACCGGATCACCACCGACGGCACCAACCGGGTTGGCGATCTCGAGTTTCGGCTGTGCGAACTTGAAGCGGGCTGCGACGTGTCCGCGCTTGGCGATACTCCCAGCCTCGGCGGTGTCGACAGCGCCGCCAACATCCCGACGCCCGCCCCGGCGCCGACAACAGGCACCCCATCGCTTGCCATCGGCGAAGGCGCAGACTTCGAGCGGGCGCAGGCGGCGCTCGCTGCGGGTGACTTTCGCGGCGCCGCTGACCAGTTTGCGGCCTTCAGCCAGGCCTATCCGGGTAGTCCGCTAGGCCAGCAGGCCCATTATCTGCGCGGTCAGGCGTTCGAAGGTCTGGGCGACATGACGAATGCCGCGCGCGCCTATCTGGATGCGTTTTCAGGCAATGCGACCGGGACATTTGCGCCCGACGCCCTGTTCAAGCTTGGCTTTTCGCTGGGCGCGATCGGCCAGACCCAGGATGCCTGCATCACGCTGGCCGAGGTCGGCACACGGTTTCCCGGCAACCCGGCGGTGCTCGAGGCGCAGTCGGTAATGCGCAATCTGGGCTGTCAGTGATTGCTGACGACGCTGATCTGGTTGCCCAAGTCACACGGCCCTTCACTCTGGAACCTAACGTGGGCCCGATTGGGCTGGCGGTCTCCGGCGGCAGCGATTCGATGGCCTTGCTTTGGCTGATCGGACAGTGGGTGCTGGCCGAAGGGCGCAGCCTGCGGGTTGCCACCGTCGATCACGGCCTCCGGCCCGAAGCGGTGGCCGAAGCCGGATTTGTCGCCAAGACCTGTCAGGCAATGACGATCCCGCACGATACGCTGACCTGGTCCGGCTGGTCGGGGCAGGGAAATCTGCCTGCTGCGGCACGGCAGGGGCGCTATGACCTTTTGGCGGGTTGGGCAAAGGCACATGGCATCACCCGGATTGCCCTTGGCCACACCCTTGACGATCAGGCCGAGACGGTGCTGATGCGGCTGGCGCGGGGGTCGGGCGCGGATGGGCTGGCGGGCATGCGCAGTCACCGCGTCGCTGACGGGATCACTTGGGTTCGCCCGCTTTTGACGGAACGCCGGCAGGCGCTGCGCGACTATCTGACCCGGAACGGCCACGACTGGATCGACGATCCGACCAACGACGATGACATCTTTGACCGGGTCAAGGCGCGCAAGGCATTGGCCGTGCTGGCGCCGCTGGGCATCACCGCCGAAGGATTGGGCGATACGGCGATGCGCATGGGAATGGCACGCCACGCCCTTGAACATCTGGCGCATCGGGCGGTCGAACGGTCGGTGACATTTCCGTCGGGCGACATGCTGGTCGACAGGCTGGGGTTGGCAGCGGAACCCTATGAAACACAGTTGCGCGTTCTGGCAACGGGGCTTTGCTGGCTGTCGGGCAATCCCTACCGGCCGCGGCTGATCGAATTGCAGGACGCCTATGGCGGCCTTGCAACTGACAAAAAGCGAACCTTGCACGGGGTGCTGATGATCCGCGAAGGGGCCGCACTCCGTCTGACCCGCGAACATAATGCCGTGCGCGATCTGATCGCGGCCACGACAGAAACCTGGGACGGACGCTGGCAGCTTGACGGGCCACATGCGCCCGATCTGCGGATTCGGGCCCTGGGCGCAGCCCTGTCGGATTGTCCCGACTGGCGCGCCGCCGGATTGTCCCGGTCAAGTCTGATCGCCTCGCCCTCGGTCTGGCAAGGCGACCGGCTGATTGCGGCACCGCTGGCCGGTCACAATGCAGGCTGGCAGGCGCGGATTGTCGCGGATTATGCCAGTTCCCTGATTGCGCATTGAACCTTGGCGGATCATGTCTATTTTAAACGCGAGGGGAGGAGGCATGCGTGCCATCACCCAAGCCATTCAAAGGAGCCTTCGTTTGGGCAACGCGCGCAATATCGTCTTTTGGGTCGTCCTGTTCCTGCTGGTGCTGGCCCTGTTCAATGTGTTCAGCGGCAGTCAGGGCACAATGTCGAGCCAGACCCGCACCTATTCCGATTTCGTGGCGGCGGTTGACGGGGGTTCGGTGACCGCTGTTGAGCTGGATGGCGAACGGATCAGATATACGACGGCCGACAAATCGGTTTACGTTGCAATCAAGCCACAGGATGCCGAAGTCACCGCGCTGCTGTTGTCCAAGGGGATTCCAGTTTCGGCGGACAGCCAGGAACAGTCGACGTTGCAGTCGTTCCTGCTGGGTCTGCTACCCTTCGTGCTGCTGATCGGCGTCTGGGTCTATTTCATGAACCGGATGCAGGGCGGCGGCAAAGGCGGGGCCATGGGCTTTGGCAAGTCGCGTGCGAAACTGCTGACCGAAAAACACGGCCGGGTGACGTTTGACGATGTCGCCGGGATCGACGAGGCGAAAGAGGAACTCGAGGAAATCGTCGAGTTCCTGCGCAACCCGCAGAAATTCAGCCGCCTTGGCGGCAAGATCCCCAAAGGCGCGCTGCTGGTCGGCCCGCCGGGCACCGGTAAAACCCTGCTGGCCCGCGCCATCGCGGGCGAGGCGGGCGTGGACGCCGAGGATTTTCTCACGCCCCTTGATATCGGGGTTGGGGACCTGCACCTGACGGTCGAAACGACCGGGGCGCAGCAATGCCGGGTCCAGCACGTCGCGCCGGTTGG
>JBBKXP010000411.1:0-5124 GCA_037969545.1 Paracoccaceae bacterium
CCAACCGGCGCGACGTGCTGGACCCGGCATTGCTGCGCCCCGGTCGTTTCGACCGTCAGGTGCAGGTCCCCAACCCCGATATCAAGGGGCGTGAGAAAATCCTCGGCGTCCACGCCCGCAAGGTGCCGCTTGGCCCGAACGTCGACCTGCGCATCATCGCCCGCGGCACCCCCGGTTTCTCCGGGGCCGACCTCGCCAATCTGGTGAACGAGGCTGCATTGTCGGCGGCGCGGATCGGGCGCCGTTTCGTGGTGATGGACGATTTCGAGATGGCCAAGGACAAGGTCATGATGGGCGCCGAACGCCGCTCCATGGTCCTGACCGCCGACCAGAAGGAAAAGACCGCCTATCACGAGGCCGGGCATGCCATCGTCGGCATCTCGCTGCCGAAATGCGATCCGGTCTACAAGGCGACGATCATTCCGCGCGGCGCTTCCCTGGGGATGGTGATGAGCCTGCCCGAAATGGACAAGTTGCAGATGTTCAAGGACGAAGCCGAACAGCGGATTGCCATGACGATGGCGGGCAAGGCGGCCGAAATCCTGAAATACGGCCCCGATACCGTGTCGAGCGGCCCGGTGAGCGACATCCAGCAGGCATCCGCCCTCGCCCGCGCAATGGTGATGCGCTACGGGATGTCCGACAAGGTCGGCAACATCGACTATCAGGAGGCCGCACAAAGCTACAGCGGCCAAGGCGCCGGCGGCTTTTCGATTTCCGCCAAGACCAAGGAACTGATCGAGTCCGAGGTCAAGCGGATCATCGACGAGGGCTATCAGGTGGCCCACAAGATCATCAAGGAAAAGAACGTTGAATTCGAACGGCTGGCGCAGGGCCTGCTGGAATTCGAAACTCTGACCGGCGAAGAAATCCAGCGGGTGATCCGGGGCGAACCGCCACAGCCGGACCCCGACAGCGACGACAAGCCGGACAGCGGTGCCGAGGCGTCGGTCACGGCGATCCCGAAGACCAAGCCGCGCAAGCCAAAGGCGCCGAAGGGCGATCTGGAGCCAGAGCCGCAGGCGTGAGCGACGACGACGCTGCAAAAGACTGGAACCCCGAAGCCTATGCCAGGTTTCGGGGTTTGCGTTTGCGCCCGGCGCTGGACCTGCTGATGCAGGTCGGGGCCTTGCCGCGCGGCGATGTGATCGACTTGGGTTGTGGCGACGGTGCAGTTGGCTCTGACCTTGCATTGCGGTTTCCGGGTCGTCGACTGGTCGGCGTCGATAGCTCTGCGGCGATGCTGGCCGAGGCCGACAATATCGGTGTCTATGCGCAATTGGATCAGGCCGATATTGCGCTTTGGTCTTCGCATGGGTCCGCCGCACTGATCTTTTCCAACGCCGCGCTGCATTGGCTCCCCGATCACGGCACGCTGTTGCCCCGTCTGATCGGCCTGCTCGCCCCCGGCGGCACTTTGGCCGCACAGATGCCCCGCCAACAGACGGCCCCCAGCCATTCCTTGCTACGCGAGGTCGCGGCGCAACTATTCCCCGACAGGTTCGATTTCACCGACTGGCAGCTGCAGGTCAGCGACCCGGACGTTTATGCGGCGCTCTTATCGCCGCTCGGCACAGTGAACCTATGGGAAACGACGTATTTTCAACGCCTTGATCCGGTTTTGCAGGGCCATCCCGTGCGGCATTTCACCGCCAGCACGGCAATGCGCCCGATCGCCGATTGCCTGACGCCCGACGAACAAACCACCTTCCTCGCCGCCTATGATGCGGCGCTCACCACCCCATACCCCCTTGCCCCGGACGGCGCGGTCATGTTCCCCTTTCAGCGCCTGTTCTTCACCCTCGCACGTCCGGAGTAATCCATGCCCGCCCTGATCCTGTCCGCCCATACCGGCACCATCACGTTTCTCGGGCTTGTCGCCTCCCGCGACGCCTCCTTGCGGTCGGTGGCGACCGACACCATGACGCTGACCTATGCCGGAGCGGAGGGCGAGGATCATGCCGGCCTGACCCGCAAATCCTGCAGCCGGTTCCGCGACCTGCATCCGGTGGGGACCGAGGTGCGCAATACCCGGCAGTTGAGCGTGCTTTCCACAGAGGAGATGGCCGAGATTGCAGCCCGGATGGCGCTGGACAGCCTCGATCCGCAGTTGCTTGGGGCCTCGATCATCGTTTCGGGGATCCCCGACCTGTCCTATCTGCCACCGGGGTCGCGCCTGCAGGGTCCGGACGGGGCGACGATCACCGTCGATCTGGAAAACCGGCCCTGTATCTGGCCCGGCAAGGAAATCGAGGTTGATCACCCCGGCCACGGCGCAAAATTCAAACAGGCGGCCAAGGATCGGCGCGGGTTCACGGCATGGGTCGAACGGCCCGGTGCGCTGCGGCTGGGCGACAAGCTGCGGCTGTTTGTCCCCGCGCAGCGGGGGTGGCGGCCGGCCTAATTCCGATCTGGCCCGGTCTTTCACGCCTGCCGCCGATTCCGACGCCGAAAATGTCGGAAATGCCGTTCACCGGCGCTGCCTGCCGGCGTATGCACTGGCGCAATGAAACGGGCAGCGGCCCGACCAAAGGGATGGATCCATGAGTTTCAAGACCGATATCGAAATCGCCCGCGAGGCCAAGAAGCGCCCGATTCAGGAAATCGGCGCGAAACTGGGCATCGGCAGCGACGATCTGCTGCCTTATGGCCACGACAAGGCCAAACTGAGCCAGCGGTTCATCGATTCGGTTCAGGACCGTCCGAACGGCAAGCTGGTGCTGGTCACCGCGATCAACCCGACCCCGGCGGGCGAAGGCAAAACGACGACGACTGTGGGACTTGGCGATGGTCTGAACCGGATCGGCAAGAAGGCCTGCATCTGCATCCGCGAGGCGTCACTCGGGCCAAACTTCGGGATGAAGGGCGGGGCGGCGGGCGGCGGCATGTCTCAGGTGGTGCCGATGGAGGATATGAACCTTCACTTTACCGGCGATTTCCACGCGATCACCTCGGCGCACAACCTGCTGTCGGCGATGCTGGACAACCACATCTACTGGGGCAATGCCCTCGATATCGACATCCGGCGTGTCGTCTGGCGGCGGGTGCTGGACATGAACGACCGCGCGCTCAGGCAGGTCAACGTCAGCCTTGGCGGCGTCGCCAACGGGTTCCCGCGCGAAAGCGGGTTCGACATCACCGTTGCATCCGAAGTGATGGCGATCCTGTGTCTGGCCAAAAACCTGACCGACCTGCAACAGCGGCTTGGCGACATGATCGTTGCTTACCGGCGTGACAAATCGCCGGTGTTCTGCCGCGACATCAAGGCCGACGGGGCGATGACGGTGCTGCTGAAGGATGCGATGCAGCCCAATCTGGTGCAGACGCTCGAGAATAATCCGGCCTTCGTGCATGGCGGGCCATTCGCCAACATCGCGCATGGCTGCAATTCGGTGACGGCGACCAGCACGGCGCTGAAGATCGCCGATTACGTGGTGACAGAGGCCGGGTTCGGAGCCGATCTGGGTGCCGAAAAGTTCATGAACATCAAGTGCCGCAAGGCCGGGCTCAAGCCCGACGCGGTCGTGCTGGTCGCCACGGTGCGGGCGATGAAGATGAACGGCGGCGTCGCCAAGGCCGACCTTGGCGCCGAAAACGTCGATGCGGTCAAGAAGGGCTGCGCCAACCTTGGCCGCCATATCGCCAACATGAAATCGTTCGGGGTGCCGGTCGTCGTCGGGATCAACCATTTCGTGTCCGACACCGATGCCGAAGTTCAGGCGGTCAAGGATTACGTCAAGGCGCAAGGGTCTGACGCGGTGCTCTGCAAGCATTGGGCGCTGGGTGGCGAAGGTGCCGAGGAGTTGGCGAAACGGGTCGTGCAACTGGCCGAAAGCGGCACCGCCGCTTTTGCTCCGCTTTACCCTGACGAGATGCCGCTGATGGAAAAGATCGAAACCATCGCCAAGCGGATCTATCACGCCGACGAGGTGCTGGCCGACAAGTCGATCCGCGACCAGTTGAAACTGTGGGAAGAACAGGGCTACGGCCACTTGCCGATCTGCATGGCCAAGACCCAGTATTCGTTCACCACCGACCCGAACCGGCGCGGCGCGCCCACCGGGCATTCGGTGCCGGTGCGCGAGGTGCGTCTGTCAGCCGGGGCCGGGTTCGTCGTGGTGATCTGCGGCGAGATCATGACGATGCCGGGCCTGCCCAAGGTGCCATCAGCCGAAAGCATTCATCTGAATGCGGCGGGCCAGATCGAAGGATTGTTCTGAGGCACTTTGCCCGGTTGAACCTTGGGCGGCGGAGGGGCATGTAGCGGGGGTTCAGGTACTGACGGTGCGAGGCTGCCATGCACGACCCCAGCAAGATCACCACGATGGCCGACCTGCGGGCCGAGATCGACGCCTGCGACCGCGCCCTGATGGGGCTGCTGGTGCGTCGGGCGGCGCTGATCGACCGCGCCATCGTGATCAAGCCGGGTGTGGCGATGCCGGCGCGGGTGACGCCACGGGTGGAACAGGTCGCGCAGAATGCGCGTGTCAATGCGGCCAGCCTGGGCTATGACCCGGACTTTGCCGAGAAACTGTGGCGCCAGATCATCGAATGGTCGATCGCGCGCGAGGAAAAGGTGCTGGGGCGATGACCCGGCCCAAAGGGGGATGACCGGATGACGGCCAAGGTGATTGACGGCAAGGCGTTTGCGGCCAAGGTGCGCGACAAGGTGGCGAAACATGTGACGCGGATCAAGGCAGAGGCCGGGATCACGCCGGGACTGGCAGTGGTTCTGGTGGGCGAGGATCCGGCGAGCCAGGTCTATGTCCGCTCCAAAGGCAAAATGACCGTCGAGGTCGGTATGGCCAGCTTCGAGCACAAACGCGATGTGGACATCTCCGAGGCCGATCTGCTGGCGCTGATCGCCGATCTGAACGCCGATCCGAAAGTTCACGGTATTCTCGTGCAGTTACCGCTCCCGCCGCATCTGGATTCCGATCTGGTGATCAACAGCATCGACCCGGCCAAGGACGTCGACGGCTTTCACATTTCGAACGTCGGGCTGCTGGGGACCGGGCAGAAAAGCATGGTGCCCTGTACCCCGCTCGGCTGCCTTATGATGCTGCGCGATCTGCATGGGTCGCTGGCGGGGCTGAACGCGGTCGTCATCGGGCGGTCCAATAT